>NZ_WJWY01000074.1 GCF_010367435.1 Fusobacterium sp. IOR10 | reverse complement strand
CCGTAAGGAAGGATGCTCCGAGGGTGTGGTTAGCGATTGGGGTGAAGTCGTAACAAGGTATCCGTACGGGAACGTGCGGATGGATCACCTCCTTTCTAAGGAGCTAACAGTTAAATTCTCTATTCTAATGGTAGTGTTCTAAACATTGCTAAATTGAACATTGGAAACTACATAGTAAATATAATGAGAAACCAAATTAAAATAATTTTACTAGAAATTCTATTTTTTAGTAGAGTTAGCAAGTTGAAGAAATTCAACTTACCTTAAATTTAAAGATTAAGAGAATTAAGGGCACACGGTGGATGCCTAGGTAATAAGAGCCGATGAAGGACGTGGTAAGCTGCGATAAGCCTGGAGAAGTTGCAATCGAACATTGATCCCAGGATTTCCGAATGGAGAAATCTACTAAGATGAAGTCTTAGTGTGAAAACGGTAACCAGATGAACTGAAACATCTAAGTAGTCTGAGGAAAAGAAAGTAAAAACGATTCCCCAAGTAGCGGCGAG
>NZ_WJWY01000073.1 GCF_010367435.1 Fusobacterium sp. IOR10 | reverse complement strand
ATTTGGCTAAATCAATGGAAGATGTACTAATGTACGCATTATTTCCAGATAACGCTAGAAAATTCTTAGAAAAAAGAGAACATCCAGAAGCAGAAATAGAAGAACATATAATAAATTTATTTGTATAGGTAGGTGATAAATATGATGGAAAAAATTTCAATGATGACAGGAATTCAATTATCTATAATGTCAATGCTAATAGTTTTTGTTTTACTATATATAATTTCTTTAATCTTAGAAAGCTTTAAAGTAATATTTAAAGAGGGAAAAGAACAAAAGAAACCTGATGTTATAGTTAAGCCTCAAGTGAAAAATGAAATAAAAACTGAAACAGTGATAGTTTCTAAAAAAGGTATTACATTTGAAGAATTAGAAAGTGATCAAGATATGCTTATGGCAGCAATGGTTGCTTCAATGGAAGCTTCAGGGGAAAATAAAGAAAGCAATTATAAAATAGTTAGTATTAAACAATTATAAAATAAAGGGGATGACAAAATGAAAAAAGTATATAAAATAAAAGTAA
>NZ_WJWY01000072.1 GCF_010367435.1 Fusobacterium sp. IOR10 | reverse complement strand
ATAAAATAGTTAGTATTAAACAATTATAAAATAAAGGGGATGACAAAATGAAAAAAGTATATAAAATAAAAGTAAATGAAAAGGTTTATGAAATAGAATTAGAAGAAGTAAAAACTGTAGATGGACACGTGGAAGTTTCTGCGCCAAAAGCAGCAGCTCCAGTTCAAGCTCCTCAACCAGTGATTCAACAAGCAGCTCCAGTAGCAGCATCAACTGGTGCAGCTATAGAAGCTCCAATGCCAGGTGTTGTAGTTGACATGAAAGTAAAAGTTGGAGACGCAATAGCAGAGGGAGATTTAGTTGCAATAATAGAGGCAATGAAAATGGAAACAGAACTTTACGCAGATAAAAGTGGAACAGTTTCAGCTGTAAATGTAGCTAAAGGATCTCAAATTAATGCAGGAGATGTATTGGTAGTATTGTAGAAAGGAAGAAATCTCAATATAGGAGGTAATGAGTATGTTACAAATGATAATGAGTTTCTTAGGGGAATCAGGATTTACAATATTAACTTATAAGGAAATAATAATGATAGGAATATCTTGTTTGTTTCTTTATCTAGCAATAAAAAAAGGGTATGAACCA
>NZ_WJWY01000071.1 GCF_010367435.1 Fusobacterium sp. IOR10 | reverse complement strand
TTCTGTTGGAGGTTGAGATGTTCCTGTGGAAAATGGAGATATTGCTGTATCTATAATATCTACCCCTGCTTTTATTGCTCTGTCATACATTATTTGAGCAATTCCACTTGTGCAATGTGTATGCAATTCTATTGGTAAGCTAGAATTCTTCTTAATTTCTTTTATTAATTTATAGGCTGTATCTGGAAGTAATATCCCTGCCATATCCTTAATACAAATTGAATCAGCTCCCATTTTTTCAAGTTCTAAAACCTTTGCCACATAATACTCAATAGTATGAATTTCACTTGTTGTATAAGCTATACAACCTTGGCAATGTCCCTTATATTTTTTTATTGCTTTTATTGTTGTTTTTAAATTTCTAAAATCATTTAAAGCATCAAAGGCCCTTACAATATCAATTCCATTTTCAATTGATTTTTTTACAAATTCCTCAACTACATCATCTGCATAATGTTTGTACCCTAATAAATTTTGTCCTCTTATTAACATTTGTAATTTAGTATTCTTCACCTTAGATCTAATAAGTCTTAACCTTTCCCAAGGATCCTCATTTAAAAATCTAATACATGAATCAAATGTTGCTCCTCCCCAAACTTCCATTGAATAATA
>NZ_WJWY01000070.1 GCF_010367435.1 Fusobacterium sp. IOR10 | reverse complement strand
TGTAGTGCACCCAAAATCTTAGACAAATAAGATGGAGGGTGCATTTCTTATGTCCAAATTAACAAATAAACAAAAAATAGAAATTTATGAAAGAAGGTTGAAAGGAGAAACAGTAAAATCTTTAGCTTTAAATTTTAATATTCGTAAAAGTAATATCAAATATCTGATTAGATTAATTGAAAAACATGGATATAATATTTTAAGAAATGGAAAAAATAAATATTATTCTAAAGAATTTAAAGAAAAAACTATTAATAGAGTTATTGTGGAAAATCAATCAATTATTTCTGTTTCAATTGATGTTGGTCTTACTTCTAATGGAATACTTTCTAACTGGCTTAAAAAATATAAAGAAAACTGTTATAATGTCATAGAAAAGAAAAGAGGGAGAAAGACTAAAACTATGACTAAACTAAAAAAGAAAAACAAAAAAATAACGCCTGAAGAAAGAATAAAGGAATTAGAGGAAAGAAATATCTATTTAGAAGCTGAAAATGAATATTTAAAAAAGTTAGATGCTTTAGTTCAAAAAAGGGAGCTACAAAAAAAGAAAAAATCATAATAATAGCCGAGCTTAAAGCTAAATATCCTTTGAAAATGCTATTACAAATTTCAAAAATAGCAAGATCAA
>NZ_WJWY01000069.1 GCF_010367435.1 Fusobacterium sp. IOR10 | reverse complement strand
AACAAATACTTAAAGGAACTAAAAGAGATCCAAAATTAAATATTGAAATTTTAGGGGAAATAGCAGAATACTTTAAAGTTATAAAGGAAAAATATAGAGAAAGTGGAATATTAAATCCAAAGGTTATGGAAACAGAACCAAAGGCCTTAACTTATCAAGTTCCAGGGGGAATGCTATCTAACTTAATGAGTCAACTTTCAGCTCAAAATGCAATGGACAAATATGAAGCAGTGCTAAGAGAAATTCCAAATGTAAGAAAAGATTTAGGTTATCCACCATTAGTAACTCCAATGTCTCAAATGGTAGGAACTCAAGCGGTGTTTAATGTTTTATTAGGTGAAAGGTATAAGGTAATTCCTAAGGAAATAAAAGAGTATGTAAGGGGAATGTATGGAAAAAGTCCAGCTCCTATAGATCCAAAAATTCAAAAGATAATAATAGGTGATGAAGTACCAGAAACTTGTAGACCAGCAGATAAAATAAAACCAGAATTAGAAAAATATAAAGCAGAAATAGGAGATTTGGCTAAATCAATGGAAGATGTACTAATGTACGCATTATTTCCAGATAACGCTAGAAAATTCTTAGAAAAAAGAGAACATCCAGAAGCAGAAATAGAAGAACATATAATAAATTTATTTGTATA
>NZ_WJWY01000068.1 GCF_010367435.1 Fusobacterium sp. IOR10 | reverse complement strand
CCAAATATATTTAATAATACCCCTGCTGCAACTGCTGACCCTATTACTCCTGCAACATTTGGTCCCATTGCATGCATTAATAAAAAGTTTGCAGGATTTTCTTCTTGACCAACTTTTTGTACTACTCTTGCTGCCATTGGTACTGCTGATACACCTGCTGCTCCTATCATTGGATTTACTTTTCCACCTGATAATTTGCACATTAACTTACCAAACAATACTCCACTTGCTGTTCCCACTGAAAAAGCTATTAATCCTAAAATTATTATTTTTATTGTTTGAGGATTCAAGAATGCATCTGCATTTGCCTTTGCCCCAACTGTTAATCCTAAAATTATTGTTATTATATACATTAAAGAGTTTGTTGCTGTTTCTGTTAATTTAGGAACCACTCTTGATTCTCTAATTAAGTTTCCAAACATTAACATTCCTATTAAAGCCCCTGCACTTGGTAATAATAATATTACTAATATCATTACAACTACTGGAAATATTATCTTTTCCTTTTGAGATACTTTTCTCGCTTGTTCCATTTTTATCATTCTTTCTTCTTTTGTTGTTAGTGCTTTTATTATTGGAGGTTGAATGATTGGAACTAAAGCCATATAAGAATAAGCTGCTAGAGCTATTGGTCCTAATAAATCTGGAGCTAATTTTGAAGTTACATATATTGCTGTTGGTCCATCTGCTCCACCTATTATACCTATTGAAGCTGCATCTGGTCCTATAAATCCTAGGGCCAAGGCTCCTAAAAATGAAAAGAATATTCCAAATTGAGCTGCTGCTCCTA
>NZ_WJWY01000067.1 GCF_010367435.1 Fusobacterium sp. IOR10 | reverse complement strand
TTTTTAATTACTATTTAATCTTACTTCCATATAATCCATTTAATATCATTGTTAATGCTCCATCTCCTGTTACGTTACAAGCAGTACCAAAACTATCTTGAAGAGCAAATATTGTTAACATTAATGCAACTCCTGTATCGTCGAATCCTAATACTGTAACTATTATTCCTAGAGATGCCATTACTGTTCCACCTGGTACTCCTGGAGCTCCTATTGCAAATATTCCTAGTAAAACTACAAATAATATCATAGTTCCAAAAGAAGGTAATGTTCCATATAAAACCTTTGAAATAGTCATAACAAAGAAAACTTCTGTTAGAACTGAACCACAAAGATGAGTTGTTGCTCCTAATGGAACTCCAAATTTAATTATTTCTTTTTTCAAAACTTTAGATTTACTAGCGCATTCCAATGATACTGGTAATGTTGCTGCAGATGACATTGTTCCAACAGCTGTTAAATAAGCTGGTCCATAATATTTTAAAACTTCCCAAGGATTACATTTGTTTACTATTCCACCTATTGTATAAAGAACAGTTAACCATATGAAATGTCCAATTAATACAATGAATATAACTTTTATAAATATTGGGAATTGTTTTGTTATACTTCCTTCATAAGCTAGTGTTGCAAATGTACATGCTATGAAAATAGGTAGTATAGGTATAACTATTTTGTTAACTATACTTAAAACTATGTTCCCAAATTCATCTAATAATTCTTCAAAACGATCTGACTTAGTCCAAACAACTGCTAAACCAAGTAGAATAGCTAAAAATAATGAAGTCATTACTGACATAACTGGTGGAATTTCAACTCTAAATATTAATTTAGGAATTTCCTTAAGTCCTTGTACAGCAGTAACTATATGTAGTTTAGGAATTATGATAAATCCTGCAATAACTGACATTATAGCTGCACAAACTGATGAAGTATAAGATAAACCTAACATAGTAAGTAACATTTTACTTGCATTTGATTTCATTTTAGTTATTGCTGGAGCAATAAACCCTAAAATAACTAATGGAACAGAGAAAAAGATAACTTGTCCTAATATAAATTTAACTGTGTTTATAAGTCCAATAACCCTTGTTCCTGCTGTTAAACCAATGATAATACCTAGCGTAACCCCTATAACTAATTTGAGTATTAATGAATCTTTAATTTTTCCCATGATATCCTCCCTAAATGTATAATAA
>NZ_WJWY01000066.1 GCF_010367435.1 Fusobacterium sp. IOR10 | reverse complement strand
TTAATGTATATTAAATTTATTTAATTATTTCAGAAACAACACCTGAAGCAACTGTTCTTCCACCCTCTCTGATGGCAAATCTTAATCCTTGTTCCATTGCTATTGCATGGATTAATTCAACTGTTACTGTTACGTTATCCCCTGGCATTACCATTTCAATTCCTTCTGGTAAATGTACTGCACCTGTTATATCTGTAGTTCTAAAGTAGAATTGAGGTCTGTAACCTGTAAAGAATGGAGTATGTCTTCCACCTTCTTCTTTAGTTAATACATATACTTCTCCTGAGAAATCTGTATGTGGATGAATTGTTCCTGGATGAGCAAGAACTTGTCCTCTTTCAACATCTTCTTTCTTAGTTCCTCTTAATAGAGCTCCTATGTTATCCCCTGCTTGACCTTGATCAAGAAGTTTTCTAAACATTTCTACTCCTGTTACGATAGTTTTTGTTGTTGGTTTGATTCCTATTATTTCAACTTCTTCTCCAACTTTAACTACTCCTCTTTCAACTCTTCCTGTTACAACTGTTCCTCTTCCTGTAATAGTGAATACGTCTTCTATAGGCATTAAGAATGGTTTGTCTACTGATCTTTCTGGAGCTGGAATGTAAGTATCTACTGCATCCATAAGTTCCATAATTTTATCTACCCATTTTTGTTCTCCGTTTAATGCTCCTAAAGCAGATCCTATAATAACTGGAATGTCATCCCCTGGGAATCCATAATCAGTTAATAATTCTCTTACTTCCATTTCAACTAATTCTAATAATTCTTCGTCATCAACCATATCAGCTTTGTTTAAGAATACTACAATGTAAGGTACTCCAACTTGTCTAGATAGTAAGATGTGTTCTCTTGTTTGAGGCATAGGACCATCAGCTGCAGAAACAACTAAGATAGCTCCATCCATTTGAGCAGCTCCTGTGATCATATTTTTAACATAATCTGCATGGCCTGGACAGTCAACGTGAGCATAATGTCTATTTGCTGTAGTATACTCAATATGAGCAGTGTTGATAGTGATTCCTCTTTCTCTTTCTTCTGGTGCGACGTCGATTTTATCAAAATCTACTCTTTCTGCAAGACCTGCGTCTGCTAGTACCTTTGAGATTGCTGCTGTTGTAGTTGTTTTACCGTGATCGACATGTCCTATTGTACCAATATTTACATGGGTTTTACTTCTGTCAAATTTTGCTTTTGCCATTTTGTCCTCCTAAATTTTT
>NZ_WJWY01000065.1 GCF_010367435.1 Fusobacterium sp. IOR10 | reverse complement strand
AATTTCGTTAAAGATCTTAATATTAAAGGAATTATCTGCAAAGTATTTTTTGCTAAACTTACATATTCTCCTGCGCATTGTGAATGTTGCGGTTCTGTTAATCATGATTCTATCATTAAATATGGATTTAAAAATACTCTAATTAAAATACCTATGATTTCTAATTATAATACTTATATTAAACTTAGAAAACAAAGATTTTTTTGCAAAAAATGTGGAAAAACATTTATTGCTAACACTTCATTAGTTAATAAAAATTGTTTTATCTCAAACCAAACTAAGCTAGCTATTGCTAATGAGGCTAAACTTAAAATTTCTGAAAAAGATATCGCTAGGAGATTTAATTCTTCTCATAACACTGTAAATAGAATAGTTAATTCTTTTTATAAATACCATTTGCCTAATTTTAATTATTTACCTAAAAAATTATGTTTTGATGAATTTAAATCAGTTAAAGAATGCTCTGGAGCAATGTCTTTTGTTTTTTGTGATGCAGAATCTCATAAAATCATTGATATACTTGAAGATAGGCGCTTAAACCAATTAAGAAATTACTTTTCAAAATATTCTCAAAAAGCGAGAAATTCTGTTACAAATATTGTTATTGATATATATTCTCCATATATTACTTTAATAGAAGAATTATTTCCCAAAGCTAAGATTTCAATTGATCGTTTTCATTTAGTTCAACTAATTAATCGTTCCTTTAATAAGAGTAGAATTAATATTATGAATAAATTTCGCAAGAAAGATCCATCTATATATAATAAATTAAAGAAATATTGGAAATTATTATTAAAAGATTCTTCAAAACTTTCTTATATAAGAAAATATTACCACCATTCTTTCAGGCAGTATATTTCTGAAGAAGAAATTGTTACTAGACTTTTATCATTTAGTAAAGAATTAGAAGAAGCTTATACTATTTATCAAAATTTAATATTTTTTATTAAAACTAGAAATTATATAGCTTTCCAGCGCTTTATAAAAAGTAATTTAAAAATTTCAAGTCACTATATGCTCACTTCAATAAAGACATATATTAAATATTTACCTTATATTAAAAATAGTTTAAATTATCCATTTTCCAATGGTCCTATTGAAGGTATTAATAATAAAATAAAAGTTATTAAGCGGATCGCATTTGGATACAGAAGCTTTTACCATTTAAGAAATAGAATTTTAATTTATAGCAATTTAACAAAAATAAAAATTCCTTCAGCATAAAGCTGAAGGAACAAAAACATTATTTATTTTTTTATTTTTCTCCACCAACACCAGTTGACAAAGAACC
>NZ_WJWY01000064.1 GCF_010367435.1 Fusobacterium sp. IOR10 | reverse complement strand
ATTTGGCTAAATCAATGGAAGATGTACTAATGTACGCATTATTTCCAGATAACGCTAGAAAATTCTTAGAAAAAAGAGAACATCCAGAAGCAGAAATAGAAGAACATATAATAAATTTATTTGTATAAAAATAAGGCGGTGAAAATTAAATGAATGATATTAGTTTGGTATACGGAGTTCAATTATCTATAATGTCAATGTTGATAGTTTTTGTTTTACTATATATAATTTCTTTAATATTAGAAAGTTTTAAAGTAATATTTAAAGATGGGAAAGAACAAAAAAAAGCTGATGTTATAGTTAAACCTAAAGTGAAAACTGAAGCAGTGATAGTTTCTAAAAAAGGTATTACATTTGAAGAATTAGAAAGTGATCAAGATATGTTTACAGCAGCAATGGTTGCTTCAATGGAAGCTTCAGGGGAAAATAAAGAAAGCAATTATAAAATAGTTAGTATTAAACAATTATAAAATAAAGGGGATGACAAAATGAAAAAAGTATATAAAATAAAAGTAAATGAAAAGGTTTATGAAATAGAATTAGAAGAAGTAAAAACTGTAGATGGACATGTGGAAGTTTCTGCACCAAAAGCAGCAGCTCCAGTTCAAGCTTCTCAACCAGTTCAACAAGTAGCTCCAGTAGCAGCATCAACTGGTGCAGTTATAGAAGCTCCAATGCCAGGTGTTATAGTTGATATGAAAGTAAAAGTTGGAGATACAATAGGAGAGGGAGATTTAGTTGCAATAATAGAGGCAATGAAAATGGAAACAGAACTTTACGCAGATAAGAGTGGAACAGTTTCAGCTGTAAATGCTGGAAAAGGTGCTCAAATTAATGCAGGAGATGCAATTATAACACTTTAAGAAATAGGAGGAAAAAATATGTTACAAATGATAATGAGTTTCTTAGGGGAATCAGGATTTACAATATTAACTTATAAGGAAATAATAATGATAGGAATATCTTGTTTGTTTCTTTATCTAGCAATAAAAAAAGGGTATGAACCATATTTATTAATACCTATTTCAATAGGAATGTTACTTGTTAATTTACCAGGAGCAAATCTAATGAAAGAAGGTGGATTACTTTATTATTTATATAAGGGAACAAAATTAGGAATATATCCTCCCCTTATATTTTTATGTGTAGGAGCAAGTACAGATTTTGGACCATTAATAGCAAATCCAAAAAGTATATTATTAGGAGCAGCAGCTCAATTTGGAATATTCTTTTCATTTTTAGGAGCCTTGGCCCTAGGATTTATAGGACCAGATGCAGCTTCAATAGGTATAATAGGTGGAGCAGATGGACCAACAGCAATATATGT
>NZ_WJWY01000063.1 GCF_010367435.1 Fusobacterium sp. IOR10 | reverse complement strand
TTTTTGCTTTTAGGAGGTATTTTAATGAATAACATGCTAGAAATTTTTGGAACAAATCACTTTTCTGAAATAGAATTGAAAAGTCGAATTCCTGCTTCTATTTTTAAGGAGTTTAAGGCTGTTCAAAGTGGAAAAAAAGAATTATCTATTTCAGTTTCTGAAGTGATTGCTAATGCAGCTAAAAACTGGGCTACTGAAAAAGGCGCTACTCATTTTACTCATTGGTTTCAACCATTAACTGAGCTTACTGCAGAAAAACATGAATCTTTTATATCTGTTTCATCTGACGGTAGTATCCTTTCTCAATTTTCTGGAAAAGAATTAATTAGAGGAGAGGCAGATACTTCTTCATTCCCAAATGGTGGACTTCGTTCTACATTTGAAGCTAGAGGATATACAGCGTGGGATTTATCATCTCCTATGTTTTTAAGAGGTCCTGAAAAGGCTAAAACTTTATTTATTCCAACTGCTTTTGTTGGATATAATGGGGAAGCTCTTGACAAGAAAGTTCCTCTTTTAAGATCTATAAACACAATTACTGCTGAGGCTTTAAGATTAAAAAGAGCTTTAGGAGATACTAAATCATCTGGAATTGACGTTACACTTGGAATAGAACAAGAATATTTCCTTATTGAAAAGAAATTTTGGGAAAAAAGACAAGATCTTATGCTTAGTGGAAGAACTATTTTTGGTTCATTACCTCCAAAGGGACAAGAGCTTAATGATCACTACTACGGTACATTAAAAGAAAAAGTTGAATTATTTATGGGAGAACTTGACTGTGAATTATGGAAACTTGGAGTAATGGCTAAAACAAAACATAACGAAGTCGCTCCAAATCAATTTGAACTAGCTATAATGTTTTCATCTGCTAACATTGCTGCTGATCAAAACCAACTTACAATGGATATTATAAAAAAAGTTGCTGACAGACATGATTTAGCTGCTCTTTTACATGAAAAACCATTTTCAAAAGTAAATGGTTCTGGAAAACATTGTAACTGGTCTTTGGCCACTGATTTAGGAGAAAATATTTTTGAACCTGGAGATATGTCTAAAGATAAACTTCAATTTTTAGTATTTATAACTGCTGTGGTTGAAGCTATTGACAAACATGCTGATATTTTAAGAGTTGCAACTGCAACTGCAGGAAATGATCTTAGATTAGGAGGTTCTGAAGCTCCTCCAGCTATTATTTCTATATTTTTAGGAGATCCTCTACAAAATTTCCTTGAAAACATTGGAAAAATAGACACTACAGATAGTGAAGTTCTTTCAATTGAACTTGGAGCCTATAATTTCCCTAAAATACCAAAAGATATTTCAGATAGAAATAGAACTTCTCCCTTTGCATTTACTGGAAATAAATTTGAATATAGAATGCCTGGTTCAAGCGCTTCCCCTGCAACTCCTACAACAATGATAAATACAATTGTTGCTGATGTTTTAAGGGAATATGCTGATATTTTAGAAAA
>NZ_WJWY01000062.1 GCF_010367435.1 Fusobacterium sp. IOR10 | reverse complement strand
TAGAATAGAGAATTTAACTGTTAGCTCCTTAGAAAGGAGGTGATCCATCCGCACGTTCCCGTACGGATACCTTGTTACGACTTCACCCCAATCGCTAACCACACCCTCGGAGCATCCTTCCTTACGGTTAGGCCTGCTACTTCAGGTGCAACCAACTCTCGTGGTGTGACGGGCGGTGTGTACAAGACCCGAGAACGTATTCACCGCAGCATTGCTGATCTGCGATTACTAGTGATTCCAACTTCATGTACTCGAGTTGCAGAGTACAATCCGAACTAAGAACAGCTTTCTGAGATTTGCTCCCCCTCGCGGGTTGGCTTCTCTCTGTACTGCCCATTGTAGCACGTGTGTAGCCCAGCGTATAAGGGGCATGATGACTTGACGTCATCCCCACCTTCCTCCTGCTCGTCGCAGGCAGTATCGCATGAGTGCCCAACTTAATGATGGCAACATACAATAGGGGTTGCGCTCGTTGCGGGACTTAACCCAACATCTCACGACACGAGCTGACGACAGCCATGCACCACCTGTCTCTAAGTTCTCCCGAAGGAGCACTGAAAAATCTCTTTCTCATTCTTAGGATGTCAAACGCTGGTAAGGTTCCTCGCGTTGCGTCGAATTAAACCACATGCTCCACCACTTGTGCGGGTCCCCGTCAATTCCTTTGAGTTTCATACTTGCGTACGTACTCCCCAGGCGGATTACTTATCGCGTTAGCTTGAGTGCCGAGGTTCGACCCCCGACGCTTAGTAATCATCGTTTACGGCATGGACTACCAGGGTATCTAATCCTGTTTGCTCCCCATGCTTTCGCGCTTCAGTGTCAGTATTCGTCCAGTGAGCTGACTTCTCTATCGGCATTCCTACAAATATCTACGAATTTCACCTCTACACTTGTAGTTCCGCCCACCTCTCCGATACTCTAGTTTGGCAGTTTCCAACGCAATACGGAGTTGAGCTCCGCATTTTCACATCAGACTTATCAAACCACCTAGACGCGCTTTACGCCCAATAAATCCGGATAACGCTTGCGACATACGTATTACCGCGGCTGCTGGCACGTATTTAGCCGTCGCTTCTTCTGTTGGTACCGTCATTTCTTTCTTCCCAACTGAAAGCACTTTACAATCCGAAGACCGTCATCGTGCACACAGAATTGCTGGATCAGACTTTTGGTCCATTGTCCAATATTCCCCACTGCTGCCTCCCGTAGGAGTAAGGGCCGTGTCTCAGTCCCCTTGTGGCCGTTCACCCTCTCAGGCCGGCTACCCATCGTCGCCTTGGTGAGCTGTTACCTCACCAACTAGCTAATGGGGCGCAAAGCTCTCTTACAGCGCATATAGCTTTCATAAATCTTCCATGCGGAAAATTCATAATATTCGGTATTAGCTATCGTTTCCAATAGTTGTCCCAAACTGTAAGGCAAGTTCTTTACGTGTTACTCACCCGTCCGCCACCTTACTATCACCGAAGTGAATTCAAGTAGACTTGCATGTGTTAAGCATTCTGTCAGCGTTCATCCTGAGCCAGGATCAAACTCTTCATTCAAATTTTATCCGTTAATTGACTAGGTCAATTTCTTACCATTTTGTTTCTTTATTACACCATTTAAGGTTTGCTTGCTTATCTTGTTAAATTTCTCTATTCT
>NZ_WJWY01000061.1 GCF_010367435.1 Fusobacterium sp. IOR10 | reverse complement strand
CATATTGAAACTTCAACAGCTATTAGAATGGCTAGAAATGAAATTTATCCAGCTGTTATGAAGCATTTAAACAACCTTTCAACTGCTATTAATAACATAAAATCAGTTATTGGTTCTGAGAATAATGAATTAATTGAAGGGGATAGAAAACATGTTCTTAAGGTTTTAAATGCTAAAGAACATTTGAGAAATTCCCTAGGAGAACTGGAAAAAGCCTTTGATACTGCTATTAACATAAAAGATCAATATGAGAGAGCTGTATTTTATCATACTCATATAACTCCTAAAATTGATCATCTTGTAACTTGGGCTGATACTTTAGAGCTAGTTTGTGAAAAAAATATTTGGCCTTTCCCTATTTATGAAGACTTATTATTTAAATTATAATCTAACTTGTACAATACAAAAAAAGGATTGAATGTTATCATTCAATCCTTTTTTATTAATAAATATTTTTAATCTGCTAAATCATCTTCTATTTTTCTACTAATTTTAAACTTAACATATTTTCTAGGTTTAGCCTTTATGATATTATTTGAATCCTTTGGATCAACAACATCTCTTTCCTTTGTTTTTCTAACTTCAAATGAACCAAAATTTCTAAATACCAATTCTTTTTCTTTAGTTAAAGCAATTTTTAAAGTATTTAAAAAACGTTCAACATCTTCCTTGGCACACTTTAAATCTTTCACATCATTTACTTCAGAATATAATTGAATAAAATCTTTTTTTACCATTATTTTGCCCCCTACTTTTAATTTCTTAAAAACCTACTCCAACATAATCCATTCCCAAACTATCAGCTACCTTTCTACAAGTTACCCTATGATTCATTATATTTATACCTCTAACTAATTCTGGATATTTCCCACAAGCTGTTTTTAATCCATTATTTGCTATCGCCCTTGCATATTTTAATGACGCATTTTCAAGGGATAATGTAGATGTTATAGGATAAGCTCCTGCCATATTGCTAACACAATAATGAAGTACACCATTTATACAATAAATTGGTCTTTCATGAGAGGTTACTTTTGAAGTTTCAAAACATCCACCTTGATCTATTGCAACGTCAACAATAACACTTCCTTTACCCATATTATTGATATATTTTTTTGTTACTAAACAAGGAGCTTTTCCTCCAGGTATCAGTACTGTTCCTATTAATAAATCTGCAGAAGCAACTGCTTCTTCTATATTTCTTGGTGTGGAATATAGAGTTGTTACTTGAGATTTGTATATATCATCTAAATATCTAAGCTTATTTGTATTTATATCTATAGCAACAACTTCAGCTCCTAATCCAACTGCTGTTTTTATAGCACTTTGCCCTGCTGCCCCAGCACCTAATACTACAACTTTACCTCTTTCAACTCCAGGAACTCCACCTAAAACTATTCCCTTTCCTCCCTTTGTTTTTTGCAAATAAAATCCGCCAACTTGAACTGCCATTTTTCCAGCAACTTCTGACATTGGAGATAATAAAGGAATTGATCCATCAGGTAAAACAATGGTTTCATAACCTATACAAGTTGCACCTGATTCCACCAATTGTTCTGTTGAATGCTTGTCTGCAGCTAAATGTAAATACCCATATAGAATATGATGAGGTCTCAATAATCTTCTTTCACACTCTATTGGTCTTTCAACTTTTATAATAAGTTCTGCTTTTTTAAATATTTCCGTTGTTGTTTCAACTAAAATTGCCCCACTTGAAATATAATCTTCATCAGATACTCCTACTCCTAATCCTGCTCCCCTTTGAACATAGACTTCATTACCGTCAAGAACTAGTTGCCCTACTCCTGCATCTGTTAAGCCAACTCTATTTTCATTATTCTTTTTCTCTTTAGGTATCCCAATTTTCATAAAAAAGCCTCCTAACTATTTTCCCTAATCTTTAATCTTATTATACTAGATATTTTCTAATTTAGCAATTTTTATGTAAATAAAAAATACTGATACATTAGTCATAATCTACCAGTATAATTTGGGTCTATAATATTTGGTGTTGGTATTTGTAAAAATACTAATGCCTTTATTTTTTGCAAAAAAAAATTGAGACAAATAAAAAAATCCGTTACAATTAAGTTGCGACACCAAAAGAAAGGATGTG
>NZ_WJWY01000060.1 GCF_010367435.1 Fusobacterium sp. IOR10 | reverse complement strand
ATCCTTTCTTTTGGTGTCGCAACTTAATTGTAACGGATTTTTTTATTTGTCTCAATTTTTTTTTGCAAAAAATAAAGGCATTAGTATTTTTACAAATACCAACACCAAATATTATAGACCCATAATATAAAGTTAAATTAATCATCTTTTAAAATGAGATATCTATTTTAGGAGATGATTTTTATTTAAAAAAAATTGACTTATGAGTCACTCGGGAGTTTATACTATGATTAATAAAAGTGTTAGTTTATCTTATATATTAAAAATCTCTAAGGAATTCTCAACCTTCAGAGATTTTTAAATTTCATAAAAAAAAGAGGTAAATCATGTTAGAAAAAATAAAGAAAACTTTTACTGTGAGCGAAATGGCTAATATTTTAAAAATAAATAAGAATACAGTTTTATATTATGATAAAGAAGGGATAGTAAAGGCAAGAAGAAAAGAAAATAATTATAGATACTATACTTTGGAACATATAAGAAGCTTTAAAAGAGCATTATTTTTAAGGGAAATGAATTTTTCTATAAAAGAAATTTTAGATATGAAAAATAAATTGGACAAAAGACAAGAAAATTTTAAACTAAAAGAAAGTGATTTTTATGCTATAGATGAAAAAATAAAGGAAATAAAAATAGAAATAAAATGTTTATTGAAAAAAATAAAATTTTTAAAGAATAGAAAAAAATATTTGAGATTTATTTTGCAGGCTAAAGAAAAGTTAGGAATTCCTTATATAATACAAGAAGAAGAAAGAAAAGGAATAGTTGTTGATATAAATATCAATTTAAAAGAAGAGTTAGAAGCAGGAAATTTAAAACAAATAGAACTTGTTAAAAAAATAGAAAAAGTTTTAAAGGAGCCCTTTATTTTGGGGAAACATGTTGTAGGGTACTCTATTGATAAAAATGATTATTTAAATTCAAATTATATATCTCAAAAATTTTTAATTTTAAGAGATAAAAAATCTCTTGAAAGCAAAGTGGTTTTAGAAAAAGGGGAATATCTAGTATATTATGTAGAGTCTGATTCAGTGGAGAAAAACATTTTAAAAAAACTGTTATTATGGATAAAAAATTATGGCTACGAAATAAGAGGGAACATTTTTGTAGAGTGTATTAATGAAATTGTCAGAGTTTCAGAGGATAGTGTACAAATAAGAATAATAAAAATTCCTATAAAAAAGTTGACTTCTGAGTGAGTCTGAGGTTTAAAATAAGTTTAATATTAAGAATTTATATTTTATTTCTTTTTAAATAAGGAGTCAAAGGGGGAAAATTATGAAAAAGATAGTTATATTTTTAGGGGCATTGTCAATAGTATCTTCAGTATATGCTAAAGAAGTTATGCCAGTGGCAGAAGTTGTATCAACACCAATGCTTAGAGTAGATTCAATAGGGCAATATATAGAAATTGATAATGAATCTTCAGATGCTGAAAAAGAAGATGGAGATATAGGACATACAATGTTTGCTCAGAAAGTAGCTTTATCTTATGGAGATGATTGGACATTTGAATTAATGGCAAGAAAAGGATGGGATACTGACACTAGTGATGGATTTGGAAATACTTCTAGCAGAATAGATTTAGATCTATGGAGAAATTATGAAAATTATTCATTAGGTTTTAGATGGAGACAAGAAACTAATTCTGAGGATCCAGATTCAGATAGATATTATTTAAGAGGAAAATATCATTATGGATGTTTTTCAGGATGGGCAGATTTTGCATATCAAGCAGATGAAGAATCAGCAGATAATTTATACTTAGAAGCTGTTCCTCTAAAATATTCATATAATAAATTTGGTATAGGATATTATGTAGAAGGAAGAGATACAATAGGATCAACTTCATTAGGTGAAGAAGAATCTTGGTCAAAACATCAAGTAAGATTATATGCTCCAGTATATTCAAATAATAAATTAGATTTAAATTTAGAATATAGATATCAATTCTATGAAGATAAAGATTTAACTAACAAAGATTGGGATGATGAAAATAATGCTCATATTGTAGTTTTATCAGCTGACTATAAAGTAAACGATAATTTATCTTTAACATCTTATTATGAATACGATTTTAATAAATATGAAGAAACAGATGATAATTATTATGGAGAATTCTTAGTTGGTTGGAACTATCAATTTTAAAGAAATGTGAATAAAAATTTAAAGTCCCCTATTTGTAGTGAACCCATTTTCTTGGACATGAAATTTAATATTTAATTTAAGGATTGATTCCTGTATTCTGCAGGAGTTAATCCTTTTAATTTTATTTTAATTCTCTGATTATTATAATAATCAATATA
>NZ_WJWY01000059.1 GCF_010367435.1 Fusobacterium sp. IOR10 | reverse complement strand
ATATTGATTATTATAATAATCAGAGAATTAAAATAAAATTAAAAGGATTAACTCCTGCAGAATACAGGAATCAATCCTTAAATTAAATATTAAATTTCATGTCCAAGAAAATGGGTTCACTACAAAATAGCCTCTGTTTTAATTAGAGATTTGAAAGTAGCTATCTTTGATGAACCTGAAGCAGGAATTGATTTATGGAGTTTCCAAAGAATGACTGAAACTTTTAAAGAATTACACAGTGGTACAGACACTTGTATTATTATGATTTCCCATCAAGAACGTATTATGGCACTTGCTGATGAAATTATTGTTTTAGACAAGGGTAAGGTTATTGAAAGAACTACAAATAAAAAATTTCTAGAGAGCATGGTTCATGGAAAAAATTCATGTAAAAAATGTTGTAGCTTATAAAGGAGAGAGCATATGTTAAATAATGTTGACAAAGAGCTTTTAGAAAAGATTGCAGATTTACACCAAGTACCAACAGGAGCCTATAATATAAGAAAAAATGGTGGGGGAGAATCTAGAAAAACCACTGAAAATATAAATATTATAACTAAGACAGACAAGCCTGGTATTGATATTATAATTAAAGAAAACACTAAAAATGAAAGTGTTCACATACCTGTTATTCTTTCTAAAGAAGGTTTACAAGATATGGTATATAATACTTTTGAAGTTGGAGCTAACTGTGATGTTGTTATTATAGCTGGTTGCGGAATTCATGGTTGCGGAACTGAAGATTCTGGACATAGTGGTGTTCATGAATTTTTTGTAAGGGAAAATGCAAAAATGAAATATGTTGAAAAACATTATGGGGATGGTGACGGAAGTGGAAAAAGAATCATGAACCCTAAGACTATTATAGAAGCTTTTGAAAATAGTTTTGTTGAATTGGAAATGGATCAAATAAAGGGAATTGATTCCACAGTAAGGGATACTGAAATCATTTTACATAAAAATGCTAAATTAGTAATAACTGAAAGACTTTTAACTGACGGACATCAAAGGGCTGAATCTAATATAATTGTAACTTTAGAAGGGGAAGGATCATCTGCTCAAGTTATATCCCGTTCAGTTGCTCAAGGGGAATCTTCTCAAAACTTCAATATGGAGTTAATTGGTAAGGCAAAATGTAGAGGGCATATTCAATGTGATTCTATTATAACTGGAAATGCTAAGGTATCTTCATCTCCTAGAATTTCTGCTATACACTCTGAAGCTGAGCTTATTCATGAGGCAACTGTTGGAAGAATAGCTTCTGATCAATTAACTAAATTAATGACAATTGGAATAACAGAGGAAGAAGCTGAGGAAATTATTATCAAAGGATTCTTAGGATAATATTAATTTAATTTTAGGAGGTATAATGTTTAAAAAAAAAGTTTTAAAATATTTATCTAAAACAATTTTAATTGGAACTTTGGCTTTAGGTTTCATTTCTTGTGGAGATAATAATAAAAGTAATGAAAAGGAAAACCCTAAGTTGTCAAATAAAAATGTAGTTCATATTTATTCTTGGGCTGAATATATTCCCCCTGAAGTTTTTGATAACTTTGAAAAGGAAACTGGTATAAAAGTTATTGAAGATATTTATTCTACAAATGAAGAAATGTTTACAAAACTTAAATCTGGAGCAACAGGGTATGATATAGTACTACCTTCTCCTGATTATGTTGAAATTATGATGAAAGAAAATATGTTGGAAAAAATAGATAAAAATAAAATATCCACATTTAAAAACTTAGATCAGGATATGATGAAAAAATTAAGGGCCTTTGATAAAAATAATGAGTATGCTATTCCTTATGCTATAAGTGCCACAGTTATAGCTGTTAACACCAAGTATGTTAAAGATTTTCCTAGAAGTTATGACATTTATGAAATGGAAAGTTTACGTGGAAGAATGACACTTTTAGATGATTTAAAGGAAAATATTATTGCTGCTCTAGCCTATGAAGGTTATCCTCAAAATACTTCTGATAAGGAAGCCTTTAAAAAGGCTGAAAAAAGACTTCTTAGATGGAGAAAGAATTTAGCTAAATTTGACTCTGATTCCTTTGGAAAAAACTTTGCTTCTGAAGATTTCCTAGTGGTTCAAGGTTATGCAGAAAATATATATTTTGAACTTACAGATGAACAAATTGAGCACACTGAATTTTTCATTCCTGAAAATGCAGGAAGCTTTTCCATAGATTCCTTTGTGCTTTTAAAAACAGCACCAGACAAAGAAAATGCTTATAAATTTATAGAATATATTCATAGGCCTGAAGTTTATAAACTAGTTGCTGACTATTTAATGTTACCTTGTATAAATGTTCCAGCGAGAAAATTAGCTGAAGAAGAACCTATATTTAAAATTGAAGCTTTGAAAAATGCTGCTCTTTTAAGGGATACTAGTAAAACTTTAGATATGCAAAATGAGGTTTGGGAAAACATAAGAATGAGAAACTAAATAATTAGGTTCTTTGTCAACTGGTGTTGGTGGAGAAAAATAAAAAAATAAATAATGTTTTTGTTCCTTCAGCTTTATGCTGAAGGAATTTTTATTTTTGTTAAATTGCTATAAATTAAAATTCTATTTCT
>NZ_WJWY01000058.1 GCF_010367435.1 Fusobacterium sp. IOR10 | reverse complement strand
AACACTTGATACTACATAGTAAAATATAATTTAATATTTGATTAAGATTCCGACTTATTAGTATTGGTCTGCTAAATAAATTGCTTCACTTACACTTCCAACCTATCAAACTCCTAGTCTCGAAGTTGTCTATAGAGTACTTATCTCAAAGTCAGTTTCCCGCTTAGATGCTTTCAGCGGTTATCTAGTCCAAACGTGACTACCCAGCTGTGCCACTGGCGTGACAACTGGTACATCAGAGGTTTGTCCATCCCGGTCCTCTCGTACTAAGGACAGATCTTTTCAATACTCTTACGCCTGCAGTGGATAGGGACCGAACTGTCTCACGACGTTCTGAACCCAGCTCACGTACCACTTTAATGGGCGAACAGCCCAACCCTTGGGACCTTCTCCAGCCCCAGGATGTGATGAGCCGACATCGAGGTGCCAAACTTTGCCGTCGATATGGACTCTCGGGCAAAATCAGCCTGTTATCCCCAGGGTAGCTTTTATCCGTTGAGCGACGACCCTTCCATTCGGAATCGCCGGATCACTATGCCCTGCTTTCGCACCTGCTCGACCTGTCAGTCTCGCAGTCAAGCTCCCTTTTGCCATTACACTCTGCGGTTGATTTCCATCCAACCTGAGGGAACCTTTGGGCGCCTCCGTTACTCTTTCGGAGGCGACCGCCCCAGTCAAACTGCCCACCTAGCACTGTCTTCAAGGCTACAAACCTCAAATTAGAATTTCAGTATAGTATGGTTGGTATTCCACCAACGACTCCATACACTCTAGCGAATATATATCACAGTCTCCCAACTATCCTATACATACGACACCAAAACCCAATACCAAGCTACAGTAAAGCTCCATGGGGTCTTTCCGTCCTACTGCAGGTAACCGGTATCTTCACCGGTAATACAATTTCACCAGGCCTCCCGCCAAGACAGCGCTCAGATCATTACACCTTTCGTGCAGGTCGGAACTTACCCGACAAGGAATTTCGCTACCTTAGGACCGTTATAGTTACGGCCGCCGTTCACCGGGGCTTCAATTTAGAGCTCTCACTCTTCCTCTTAACCTTCCGGCACTGGGCAGGTGTCAGCCCATATACATCGCCTTACAGCTTAGCATAGACCTGTGTTTTTGTTAAACAGTTGCCTGAGCCTCTTCACTGCGGCCACCTTGTGCTTTGTACGCGTAGTACTCCACACAAAATGGCAATCCTTCTCCCGAAGTTACGGATTCATTTTGCAGAGTTCCTTAGCGAGAGTTAGCCTGTCCGCCTTAAATTTCTCATTCTGACCACCTGTGTTGGTTTACAGTACGGGCACTATTAAATTAACGTTAGAAGCTTTTCTTGGCAGCGTGGGATCTGTAAATTCGACTATAAATAGTCTATGCGTCACACCTCATGTTTAACTCGACGGATTTGCCTATCAAGTCACACTACATGCTTACACAGGAACTTCCGTTCTCCTGCTTACATACCCTTCTGCGTCCCTCCATCACGATTTAACAGTGGCACAGAAATATTAATCTGTTTTCCATTCGCCTACGCATTCTAGCCTCGGCTTAGGTCCCGGCTTACCCAGGGAAGACAAGCTTTACCCTGGAAACCTTGGTCTTCCGGCGAGAAGGATTCTCACCCTCTTTCTCGCTACTTATTCCTGCATTCTCACTTCTGATACCTCCAGAGTCCCTTATCAGTTCTCCTTCAACGGCCTACAGAACGCTCTCCTACCAATTGCGTAAACGCAATTCCGCAGCTTCGGTTTATAGCTTAGCCCCGTTACATTGTCGGCGCAGAGACTCTCGACCAGTGAGCTATTACGCACTCTTTAAAGGTATGGCTGCTTCTAAGCCAACCTCCTGGTTGTTTGTGAATCTCCACCTCCTTTTCCACTTAGCTATAATTAGGGACCTTAGCTGACGGTCTGGGTTGTTTCCCTTTTGACCATGGATCTTAGTACCCATAGTCTCACTCCTAAGATATAAATTACGGTATTCGGAGTTTGGTTGGCTTCGATAAGCAATATGCCCTCTAGACCATTCAGTGCTCTACCCCCGCAATTAAACTCTTAAGGCTGCACCTAAATGCATTTCGGAGAGAACGAGCTATCTCTCAGTTCGATTGGCGTTTCACCCCTAAACCTATCTCATCTCCCAGCTTTTCAACGATGGTGAGTTCGGACCTCCACTGTGTCTTACCACAGCTTCATCCTGGACAGGATTAGATCACCAAGTTTCGCGTCTACGCCTAACGACTATCGCCCTATTCAGACTCGGTTTCCCTACGGCTCCGGTATACTTAACCTCGCCGTTAAACGTAACTCGCAGGATCATTCTCCAAAAGGCACGCCATCACCCCAAAGGGCTCTGACCGCTTGTAAGCACACGATTTCAGGTTCTATTTCACTCCCCTCCCGGGGTTCTTTTCACCTTTCCCTCACGGTACTATTCGCTATCGGTTAATAAGAGTATTTAGTCTTACGAGATATGGTCCTCGCTGATTCACACAAAATTTCTCGTGTTCCGTGCTACTCGGGAGAGTCACGCGCTTGTTTTAATGTACTTGTACAGGACTATCACCTTCTACGGTTGAACTTTCCAGTTCTATTCCAATTAATTAAAACAATTCGCTGAATATCTTACAGTTCTTCTAGCGACTTCCCACAACCTCATACAAGCAACGACTGTACTCTTGACACTTATATGATTTAGACTTGATCCCCGTTCGCTCGCCGCTACTTGGGGAATCGTTTTTACTTTCTTTTCCTCAGACTACTTAGATGTTTCAGTTCATCTGGTTACCGTTTTCACACTAAGACTTCATCTTAGTAGATTTCTCCATTCGGAAATCCTGG
>NZ_WJWY01000057.1 GCF_010367435.1 Fusobacterium sp. IOR10 | reverse complement strand
ATATTGATTATTATAATAATCAGAGAATTAAAATAAAATTAAAAGGATTAACTCCTGCAGAATACAGGAATCAATCCTTAAATTAAATATTAAATTTCATGTCCAAGAAAATGGGTTCACTACAAATTGTAGTCTTTTTTTATTTAATCTAAAGCTTCAAGCTTTATTTTTTTCTTGTTAATAAATGTAATTCTTAATTCTTTGTTTATTCCTGAATGGTTTTCAAACCAAATTCTTAAAGGTTTGTTTCCAATGACCCTTGCAATTTTAGTTGCATTGGCAGTTCTACTTATTCTACCAACAATAGTTTTTTTAGAGTCTAAAACAATATTTATAGGTACCTTATCATCTGAAACCAAATGAGAGTAACTAGTTTTTATGTTGAAAAATCCTCTTTCATAATAACTTTTAGTAAGTACAAAGATATAAGAAGGATGTTCTTTTTTAGGTTTAGCTTTAGTTGAACCTGGATTTTTAATTTCTTTTTTAATTTTTTCTTTTTCTGATTTCTTAATTGCACTTCTGTCTTTTTTTAGCATATTTTTTACTCTGTCTTTAATATTCTCTTGATTCCATAAAGGAGAGAAATCGTGAATCATTTTAGTTATATCTTCCTTTGAAAATTTAGTCATAAAACCAAAGAATTTTTTGTTTTTCATAGCATAAATTTCAATATTATTTTCTTGAAGTTCTTCTTTTAAAGAATTAACAATTTTTGAAAAATATTTTTGATCATCACCATCACTAGATAGCTTTTTTAAAAAAATTTCTAGAGAATCTTCAGCTAAAGAAATAAATTTCACAGATTCTCCTTGTGCAAAAGCAACTACAACATTAGTGTTTTTAGCTAAAGAATCTATTTCAAAATTTAATTCATTATCAACAAGACTCCATTTACCTATTTTTTTAAACCCTAATTCTAATAATTTTTTCATTTAAAGTCCCCCCCTCATATTAAAAATAAAAAGATCTACTTCTATAATATTACCTCATAATGCTTAAAAAATAAAGTAAAATTTAAAAAAAATCAATAAAAACATAAAAAAGAATTGAAAAAAGCAATATTTCAATAAAAAATAGAAATAAAATATAAAAATGAAATAATAGATATTGGATTTTCAATAGTTGATATAAATATAAAAATAGTGTAAAATCAAATGAAGATATAAAAATCTATAGGAGGAAATAAGTGATAATTGATAGAAAATTTGGAAAAGAACTGATTGAAAAATTAAAATCTCAAAACAAAAAAGTTGTATTTACAAATGGATGCTTTGATATTTTACATGTTGGACATTTAAGATATTTAAATGAAGCTAAAAAACAAGGGGATGTATTAATTGTCGGAGTAAATTCAGATGATTCAGTAAAAAGATTAAAAGGGGATACTAGACCTATAAATGGAGAAAATGACAGAGCTGAAATGCTTTGTGGTTTAAAACCAGTTGATTATACAGTTATTTTTAAAGAGGATACTCCTGAAAGATTAATAGAAGAATTACAACCGTCTATCCATGTAAAGGGTGGAGATTACACTAAAGATCAGTTACCAGAAACAAAAATAGTTGAATCTTATGGGGGAGAAGTAAGAATATTATCTTTTGTAGAGGGAAAATCAACAACAAACATTTTAAACAAAATAAAAAGATAATAATTAAAAAGTTATAAAAGGAAGGGTATATATGAAAAAAATAATGAGTTTTGAAGAAATTGATTTATTGGCAAAGAATCTTTCAAACTTTGTAAATAAAGGAGATGTAATAGCTTTAATTGGAAATTTAGGAACAGGGAAAACAACTTTTACACAAAAATTTGCTAAATCCTTAGGAGTTACAGAAAATTTAAAAAGTCCCACTTTCAACTATGTTTTAGAATATTTTTCTGGAAGATTGCCCCTTTATCATTTTGATGTATATAGACTTTCAGAGGCAGAGGAAATATATGAAGTAGGTTACGAAGATTACCTAAATAATGAAGGAGTTTTACTAATAGAATGGGCAGATATTATTAAAAGTGAGCTTCCAAAGGAATACATTGAAATACGTTTTGATTATAATGATGAAAATTCAAGAAAAATAGAGATAAAATATATAGGGAACGAAAAAAAAGAAAAGGAGATGTTATCTTATGTTAATTTTGGGAATTGATACATCAACAAACATAGGTAGTGTAGCGCTATACTCTACAGAAACTGGATTAGTAGGGGAAATGACAATAAATATAAAAAAAACACATTCAGAAAATATAATGGTGCAACTAGATAATCTTTTAAAAATAACAGGTACTCAAATGAAAGATGTGGATAAAATATCTGTAAGTACAGGGCCTGGATCATTTACAGGTATAAGAATAGGAGTTGCAGCAGCAAAGGGATTAGCATCCTCAGGGGACTTTAAAATAGCTGGAGTTAATGAACTAGATGCAATAGCTAGTATGTCAACAGACAATGATGTTGAAATTTGTTCTCTAATAGATGCAAGAAAAGAAAGAGCATACCATTGTTTGTATAAATATAATAATGGTTCTCTAGAGAGACTAGAAGAATATGCAGTTGGAGAATTAAGAGAATATTTAGAAACAAGACAGAATAAAAAAACACTTTATCTTGGAGATGGAGCAATAAAATATAAGGATCTAATCTGTGAAGTTGTAAATGAAAATGCAAAATTTGCCAAGAATTCTTTAACTTTACCAAGGGCGTCTATAGTTGCAGAATTATCAATTTCCAAGGAAGATAACCTATATACAATGGAACCTTTTTATTTAAGTAAAACTCAAGCAGAAAGACAAAAAGAAGAACAAGAAAGAAAAAATAAATAAAAGACCTTAAAATGTAGTGCACCCAAAATCTTAGACAAATAAGATGGAGGGTGCATTTCTTATGTCCAAATTAACAAATAAACAAAAAATAGAAATTTATGAAAGAAGGTTGAAAGGAGAAACAGTAAAATCTTTA
>NZ_WJWY01000056.1 GCF_010367435.1 Fusobacterium sp. IOR10 | reverse complement strand
TATTGATTATTATAATAATCAGAGAATTAAAATAAAATTAAAAGGATTAACTCCTGCAGAATACAGGAATCAATCCTTAAATTAAATATTAAATTTCATGTCCAAGAAAATGGGTTCACTACATTATTGAGGCTTTTTTATCAATTAAGATATTATTTAGCTTCATATACAGAAACTTGTTTCTTGTCTTTCCCTAATCTTTCGAATTTTACATATCCTTCAATTAATGCAAATAAAGTATGGTCTTTTCCTTGACCTATATTATTACCAGCATGAAATTTATTTCCTCTTTGTCTAATTATGATATTTCCAGCTTTAACAGCTTCTCCATCATATTTTTTTACACCAAGGTACTTAGGGTTAGAATCTCTTCCGTTTTTAACAGAACCTTGACCTTTTTTATGTGCAAATAATTGTATATTTAATAAAAATAACATTTAAAATTCCTCCTTCTCTACAAGCTTTATATTTTTTGGATAATTCTTTGATAGCTCTATTAAAACTACCACCATGCTTTCCAAAAGAGTATGCACTTCTCTTTCTTTACCATTTAAGTCCATATTGTCCAAATCGACAGATATAAGACCATCAGAAGATAATTCAAATCTAGGATAGATTTCTAAAACATCTTGGAATCCCGCTAGGGGGAACTGTAATGTAGTAGAAAGTGCTGCACACACTATATCTGAACCGTATTCATTATATTCTGCATGTCCAGTAGCTTTATACTTGATAATTCTACCGTTTTTTCTAAAAATCTCGATCTTAGTCATAATATTAACTATGCGTTAATTGATGTGATCTTGATTTCAGTAAATAGTTGTCTGTGACCTTTTTTTCTATGGTATCCTGTTTTAGGCTTGTATTTGAAGTTAATAACTTTTTCACCTTTTCCTTGGTTTAAAATTTCAACTGCAACTTTAGCTCCTTCGATTAATGGAGTTCCAACTTTTAAATCTTCACCATTAGCCACTAAAAGAACATCAGTAATTTCTACAGTTTCGTTAACTTCAGCATTAAGCTTTTCAACTCTTAAAACATCACCTTCTGCAACTTTGTACTGTTTACCACCAGTTTTTATAACTGCGTACATTCCAACACCTCCAAAAGTATTTATTCGCTAGCTAGGGTTGCTGAAAACCATCGCTAAGCGTAACTATAAGATAATATCACAAAAGTTCTTTAATGTCAATGGATTTTTTAATGAAAAACATAATTGATTTTTTATAAATATAAAGGTATAATTTTTTAGTGAAAAGTAATTTAAAACCAAGGGAGAAAAAATGAGATTTCAAAGGGAAAGAAACTTAATAGGAGAGGAAAACTTCAACAAATTAAAAGAATCCAATGTGATAGTTTTTGGAGTTGGAGGAGTTGGAGGATTTGTAGTAGAATCACTAGTAAGGGGAGGAATTGGGAAACTTACAGTGGTTGATTTTGATTCTATAGATATAACAAATATCAATAGACAAATAATAGCAACTGATAAGACAATAGGAAAAAATAAAGTACAAGTTGTTGTAGAGAGAATGAAAGAAATAAATCCAGATTTAATTATTAGAGGAATTAAAGAAAAATATTCAAATGAAACAAGAGAGCTTTTTTTTGATGAAGATTATGATTATATTGTAGATGCAATAGATATAGTAACATCAAAATTAGATCTAGTAGAAATGGCAAAGGAAAAAAATATATCAATAATATCTTCCATGGGAACAGGAAACAAAATAAATCCTATGATGTTAGAGGTTGCAGATATAAATAAAACTTCAGTTTGTCCACTAGCTAGAGTAATGAGAAAAGAATTAAAAAAAAGAAGAATAAATAAATTAAAGGTACTATATTCAAAGGAAAAAGCCATAAAGCCATCTAATGTAGAAAATAATAGAGAGAAAAGTGTAAATGTTGGGAGTATATCCTTTGTGCCTTCAGTTGCAGGGCTTATAATAGCAAGTGAAGTTATAAAAGATATTTGCAGAATAAAGAATATTAATGGTAAAATAGAAAGGAAGTAAAATGAAAAAAATAGGAATTTTTTATGGGACAAACACAGGGAAAACAGAAGCAGTTGTAGATGAAATAGAATTTAATTTAAAAAAAGTTGATTATGAGACTATAAATGTAAAAAATGGAATAGAAAAAATAAAAGAATTTGAAAATATAATAATGGTAACTCCTTCTTATGGAGTAGGGGAACCTCAAGAGGATTGGGTTAAAAATTTAGAAGAATTAAAAAAAATAAATTTTGAAAACAAAAAAATAGCTCTAGTTGGATTGGGAAATCAATTTGCCTTTGGTGAATCCTTTGTAGGAGGAATGAAGGTATTATATGATATTGTAAAAGAAAATAAAGGTGAGATTATAGGATTAACTTCTAGTGAAGGATATTCTTTTGAAGAAAGTGAAGCAGTAATAAATAATAAATTTGTAGGGCTAGCTTTAGATGAAAATTATCAAGATAATGAAACACCAGATAGAATATATGAATGGATAAAGGAAATAAAAAAATAGGGGGTATAATGTCTATTTTAAAAGAATTAAATAATAATGGATGCGATGTAAAGGGAGCTTTAGATAGAGTTCTAGGGGATGAGGAATTATATATTATTTGTTTAAAGAAATTTGTAGCTGATGAAGGTTTTGAAAACCTAGGTAAATTTATTGAAGAAAAAGATATTGAAAAAGCTTTTAATGAAAGCCACACTTTAAAAGGTGTAGCTGGAAATTTAGGATTAACACCCTTATATGACTTATTAGTTATAATTGTTGAAAAATTAAGGAACAATTCTTTAATGGGAGTTTATGAGGACTATAAAAAAATGATGAAATTTTATAATGAAATAAAAAAAATAAGTAAAGATAATGTATAAATATTTTACTCAAAAGGAGTTAAAATGACAAAAACAATGGAACTTAGAAAGGGGATGTTGGCTAGGGGATGTTTTAATAAAATTTCAGATGGAGATCCTTCAGATGACACATTAATTATGTTTAGATTAGATCTAGATCTAAAAGACATAATTGAATATAAAGATGTAAACTTTTTTTTATCTGAAATAGAAAGTATAAACTATGATGATATTGTTGGAAAAATAGCAAAACATATACTAAAGAAAGATAAATTAGAAAATTATTATGAATTTATTAGCACAGAAAATATACTAGAAAATTATAATAAAGGAAAAAATATTTTGTTCTTTCAATATGAACATGTTAATAACGAAGGGAAAATATCTTGGTGCAGTATAATAATAGAATCATATTTTAATATAGTTAAGAAAAAGATTTATTCAAAAATTCTTATTAAAGATATAACTTATCGTAAAAAAATAGAGTTATCTCTAGACAGTAAAGTACAGTTAAATAAGGATACAGGTTTATATAACGATAAAACTATAAAAAAAATAATAGAAAATGAGATTAAAAAAAAGACACCTTGTTTAATGGGGATTTTATCAGTAAACAATAAAAAAGAAGTACTTGAAAAAATAGGTGAAGATAAATATAAAGAATTATTTTTAGAGCTAGCAGACAATTTTAAAATAAAGTTTCATTCTAATATTCTTCTTGGGAATATTGATGAGGATAAAATAATAATATTTTCTAATTCTTTTTCCAAGGATAGATTAAAACAAAAAATAGAAAAAATTTATCTTAAGGTATTTAGAAAAGAAAATAAATTTTCATTTACAAAATATTTTAAATTTTCTCTAGGAATTGGATATTCAGATGGAGACAGTGATATAGATAAATTATATACTAGTGCCTATGAAGCTCTATCAAATGCAATAATAATTGGAGAAAATACTTTTCATATATGCGATGAAAAAGAATGTAACAGTGTAAAAGTATTAAAGGAAGCTAATAAACTAAGTAAAGAAGAGTATATTTTTAAAATTATACCTATGTTGGAATCATCTTGTGATTTTGAAACTTCAATAATGATTATTCTAGAAAATACTAAAAATTATTTTCAACTGGATAAAATAAAAATTACCTTAGAAATGAATAATGAAAAATGTGATTTATTTAACAGAGTTTCTAAAGAAGTTGGAACTAGTGAGGAAATTAAAAACACATATAAAGTTCCAATATTTTTTAATAATGAAATTTATGGATATTTAATTGGAGAAAATTTTAAAGTAAATAAACCTAACGAAGAAATGTTTGGTTTTATATCTTATTTAATTACCAGTGAATATTTAAAATATAAGTCTTTAAACAATAAATGCTACACTGGAAAATATGATCAATTAACAGGACTTTTAAATCATAGTAGCTATGGAAAAAAGATTGATAAATTAAATCTAGAAAGTTTGTCTTCTTTAGGGGTTTTGTATATTGACATAAATGACTTTAAAAATATTAATTTAGTTTCTGGAAGAGAATATGGGGACAATATTTTAAAAGAAATGTCAAATTCATTTAATGATTATTTTCAAACAAATTTAAAGTTTCGTCTTTATGGGGATGTATTTTTCATATTATTTGAAGACTTAACTTATAAAAAATTTGAAAAGGATATAAAAGACTGGGAAACATTTATAGATGAGAAGTTCTTAGTAAGTGTTTCTATTGGAAAAGCTTGGTCTGATAGTGATATAGATTTAAATAAACTATGTACCAATGCAGAGGAGTTTCTAAAATATTCAAAGGAAGAATATTACGATAAGAAACGCATAGAAGAATTACAAAAATTTAAAAGAAAAATAAAATTTATGGAACAACTAAAAGAAGGAAACTATAGAATGCATTTACAACCAAAAGCAAATGCTGAAAATGGGGAGATTTTTGGAGCTGAAGCTCTAACAAGACTTTATTTAAATAATGAGATTCAATCTCCATATAAATTTATTCCTCAATTGGAAAGAGATGGATTTATAAAATATTTAGATAAATATATTTTTGAAGAGGTTTGTAAATTATTGGAAAAATGGATAAAGGAAGGGAAAAAATTAATAAAAATTTCCCTTAATTTTTCAAGATTAACATTTATGACCCCTGGAATAGTTGAAGAAATCATTGAAATATCAAATAAATATAATATTCCTAGAGAATACATAGAAATAGAAATGACTGAAACTATAGGAGAGTTAGATAAGGAAAGTATAAAATCTATTTGCTCAAAAATAACAAGGAAAGGTTTTTTAATATCATTGGATGATTTTGGGGCTAAGTATAGTAATATGGCTGTATTAATATACATGTATTTTAACACTATAAAAATAGATAAAAGTTTAATAAATGATGTTATAACAAATGATAAAAGTAAAATAATTATAAAAAATATTTTTAAGATATGCAAGGAATTAAAAATAGATAGTATTGCAGAGGGAGTTGAAACTGAAGAACAGTTTACAGCTTTGAAAAAATTAGGTTGTGAAGCAGTTCAAGGTTATTTATTTAATAAACCAATTCCAGTAAGTCATTTTGAAGAATTATATATAAAATAAAAAGGGTCTATAATATTTGGTGTTGGTATTTGTAAAAATACTAATGCCTTTATTTTTTGCAAAAAAAAATTGAGACAAATAAAAAAATCCGTTACAATTAAGTTGCGACACCAAAAGAAAGGA
>NZ_WJWY01000055.1 GCF_010367435.1 Fusobacterium sp. IOR10 | reverse complement strand
CACATCCTTTCTTTTGGTGTCGCAACTTAATTGTAACGGATTTTTTTATTTGTCTCAATTTTTTTTTGCAAAAAATAAAGGCATTAGTATTTTTACAAATACCAACACCAAATATTATAGACCCATATATTATAGAATCATTTAAATTTGAAAGTTATCAATAGCTTTTTTTATCTCTTTAGGTAGTTTTTTTAATTTTTCAGTTGGAACACTGCAGATAGCTACTCGTATACCATTTTTTAAAGGTAGAACAAAAATATTTTTTTCAATTAAATATTTTAAAATTTTCTCTTTATGTTCTGAAATTGGGATAGTTATAAAAAATCCTCCTTTAAAAGGACAATGATTAAGATTTTCTTTTTCAGCATTTTCTAGAAAAACTTTAGCTCTTTCTTTTAAAAGCTTTACCCATTCAATACGGTTAGCATCAATTTCATTTAAATAGTTGTCATTATTAAAAATCTCACTTAAAATTGCCATACCACCTTTTGATATATTAGACCAAGAGGTTCTACACAAGAATTCAGAGGAGTATGAAAACTCTTCCATGATTTCTTGAGATGAAGAAATAGCTATTTGAGCTCCAGATCTCAACCCATAGCAAGTGAAAGATTTTGACATACTATAAGCCAAAATAACAAAGATGTTTTTTGGAAGATTTGCAAATAAACTAAAATGTTTTCTAGAAAGTTCCTTTCCTCTAAAATCATAATCAATATAAGCGATATCGTTTAATAAAATAACTTCTCCATAAGAAGAGGCTTTTTTCAAAATTTCAATAACAGCTTCCCACTCTTCAAATGAAAGAGAATATCCTGTTGGATTTTGACAAGGATCATTTATAACAATTATAACTTTTTTTTGTTTTTTTATAAGTGTTAAGATTTTTTCTGAAAAATCTTTTAAGTCAAAAGAATTATTATCAAAAAGATTATAAGTTTGATAATTTAAGTTATTAGCCTGGCTAAGGTTCACATAAGCTTCCCACATAAAATTAGGAAGAAGTATAGTGTCTCCTTCTTCAGCATAGCCTTTAAATGTGTTGTGAATGGCTCCTGTTCCACCTGCAGTGGCAGTAACGTCAATATAAGTTTTAGTTTTTGTAAACAAGTCAAGATGATTACTTAAGATATCTTTTTTAACAGCTTCCTTATATTCTGCTGATCCACTAACTCCAGAAGCATAACCAAAAATATCAACAGGAGGAAGTTCTTTATAAATTTTCTCCACTGTATCAAATATTAAAAGATTTTCATTATTATCAAAAAAAGTTCCTATTGTAGAATTTATAATTTTAGAGTTATCAGTTGTTTTTTTTAATTCTTTTACTTGTCTAGCCATGGCAAAAGCCCCTTGTCCAAGTTTTTTATTAATTAATTTTTTACTTAGCATACTTAACCTCCAGCTTATTTTATACTCAAGTATACACAAAAATACTAGAAAAGTCAATTCAAGATTTAGTTTCAACAGTTTAAGATTCAGACCAATTAAAGAATAATTTCAAAAATAAAAATAAACAAATTATGATATAATATTTATAAAAAAGGAAGGAAGATATATGAAAATAGTAGACACTCATTGCCATATAGATGACAGACAGTTTGATGAAGATAGAGATGATATTTTAAAAGATATATCAGAAAGTATGGATTTTATAGTAAATATAGGATGTGATTTAGATTCTTCAGAAAAGAGCGTAAATTACGCTAAAAATAAAAAATTTATGTATGCTGTTGTTGGAATTCATCCAACTGAAATAAAGAATTATAATGAGGAAACAGAAAAAAAAATAGAAGAATTATTAAAAGAGGACAAGGTTGTAGCAGTTGGTGAAATTGGGTTGGACTATCATTGGATGGTAACAGACAAAGACCATCAAAAAGAGATTTTTCTAAGACAAATGGAATTAGCGAAAAGATTTAAAAAGCCTGTAGTAATACATTCTAGAGATGCTATGGAGGACACATTAAATATTTTAGAAAAATATCCAGATGTGAGAGGGATATTCCACTGTTTTCCAGGTAGTATTGAAAGTGCTTCAAAAATTTCAGATAGATATTATTTTGGAATTGGCGGGGTATTAACTTTTAAAAATTCAAGAAAAACTGTTGAATTTTTAAAAAAAGTTGATATAAATAGGGTTGTTTTAGAAACTGATTCTCCTTATTTATCTCCAGTTCCTTTTAGAGGAAAAAGAAATACTCCGTTAAATGTTAAATATGTTGCTGAAAAAATAGCAGAGATAAAGGGAATTTCTTTTGAAAAAGTAGTTGAGATAACCACTAAAAATGCAAAAGAAATATATAATATAAAATAGGAGACTATATGAATTATTTTTTAGGATTAGGAAATGATATTATAGAAATATCAAGGATAGAAAAAGCTATTAAAAATTTAAAATTTATACAAAAAATATATACAGAGGAAGAAATTGAATTAATAGTATCAAAGGGAAACAAAGCTGAAACTTATGCAGGAAGATTTTCAGCTAAAGAGTCAATTTCAAAAGCTTTAGGGACAGGTATGAGAAAAATAAGTTTTTCAGATATAGAGATTATAAATAACAAATTAGGAAAGCCCATTGTTAGATTTAAAAATAGTATAGAAGATTATAATGAAAAATATTTAGTAGAAATATCAATATCCCATTGTAGAGAATACGCTATTTCTACAGCTATTATTTTTAAAAAAGGAAAAGAGGTGATTGATTAGTGATTGATATATCTGAAGTTAACAGAGAATTTCAAAAGTTTAAAGTGGCCTTAGAAAATATAGAAAAAACTTTGAAATTAAATGATAGGATTTTAGAAAACAAAAAATTAGAAACAGAAACTTTAAAAAATGATTTTTGGAATGATAAGAAAAATAGCCAAAAAATAATAAATAAAATAAATGAAAATAAAGAATTAATTGATGAATATAGACAAATTGAAAATATGCATGAAGAAGAGTATATCCTTTTTGAATTTATAAATTCAGGAGAAAACGAATTTGAAAAGGAACTTTTAAACAAACATGAGCATTTAAAGAAAGCTATTGAAGAAATGGATATTAAATTATTATTAGATGGAAAATACGATAATAATAATGCAATTATAACAATTCATTCAGGAGCAGGTGGAACGGAGGCTTGTGATTGGGTAGAAATGCTTTATAGAATGTACAGTAGGTGGATGAATAACAAAAATTATAAAGTATCTCAAATCGATTTTATGTCTGGAGATTCTGTTGGAATAAAATCAATTACAATTTTAGTTGAAGGTCCAATGGCTTATGGTTATTTAAAGGGAGAAAAAGGAGTACATAGACTAGTTAGGATTTCTCCCTTTGATGCAAATAAAAAAAGACACACTTCCTTTGCTTCTGTTGATGTTTTGCCAGAAGTTAATAATGATATTGAGATAAAAATAAGACCAGAGGATATAAGAGTAGACACTTATAGAGCAGGGGGAGCTGGAGGTCAACATGTAAATATGACTGATTCAGCAGTAAGAATAACACATTTTTTAACAGGGATAGTTACAACTTGCCAGCAAGAAAGGTCTCAACTATTAAATAAAGAAAAAGCAATTAAAGTATTAAAATCTAAATTATTAGATTTAGAAATTCAAAAGCAAGAGGCAGAAATGAAAGCGATTCAAGGAAAACAAAGTGAAATAGGTTGGGGAAATCAAATAAGGTCATATGTTTTTCAACCTTATATGTTAGTAAAAGATCATAGAACTAATTGTGAAATTGGGAACGTAAGAATGGTTATGGACGGTGGAATAGATGAATTTATCAATTCTTATTTGAGATGGGTTAAAAGTAAATAGTACTTTAAAAATTGGCTAAATTATGGTAAACTTCAAGATAAGAAAAAAGAATAGGGGGAAAGCAATGTCAAGAAAAATTAGAACAAGAGTTGCGCCATCTCCAACAGGAGATCCGCATGTAGGTACAGCTTATATAGCTATGTTTAATATAGCTTTTGCACATGTAAATAATGGAGAATTTATATTAAGAATAGAGGATACAGATCAGGTAAGATCAACAAAAGAATCTGAGAATATGATATTTGACTCATTAAAGTGGTTAGGATTAAATTGGAGCGAAGGTCCAGATATTTCAGGTCCTTATGCTCCTTATAGACAATCTGAAAGATTTGATATGTATGGAGATTATGCTAGGGAACTAGTGGAAAAAGGAGAAGCTTATTATTGTTTTTGTACTCCAGAAAGATTATCTAATTTAAGAGAAAGACAAAAAGCTATGAAAAAAGCTCCAGGATATGATGGTCATTGTAGAAGTTTATCTAAGGAAGAAGTTAAAGCTAAATTAGATGCAGGTGATCCCTATGTAATAAGATTGAAAATGCCATATGAAGGTCAAACAATAGTTCATGATAGATTAAGAGGAGATATAGTATTTGAAAATAATATTATAGATGATCAAGTTTTATTAAAAGCAGATGGATACCCTACTTATCATTTGGCAAATGTAGTAGATGATCACTTGATGAAAATAACTACAGTTATAAGAGCAGAAGAATGGATTTCTTCAACTCCTAAACATATTCAATTATATAAAGCATTTGGATGGGAGAAGCCTGAGTTTATTCATATGCCTTTATTGAGAAATAGTGATAGAACTAAAATTTCTAAAAGAAAAAATCCAGTTTCTTTAAATTGGTATAGAGAAGAAGGATATTTAAAAGAAGGATTATTAAACTTTTTAGGAATGATGGCTTATTCAGTTAAGGAAGGGAAAGAAATATTTAGTCTTGAAGAATTTAAAGATACTTTTAATATAGATAATGTTTCTTTAGGTGGACCTGTCTTCGATTTAGTTAAATTAGGATGGATAAATAACCAACATATGAGATTAAAGGACTTAAAAGAACTAACAGATTTAGCAGTACCATTCTTCAAAGAAGAAGGATACTTTGGTAACGAAATGACTTCTCATGAAAGAATTGCTATGGAAAGAATTGTGGAGTTATTAAGAGAACATGCTCATACTTTAAAAGAAATAGCTAAAGAAGCAGCAGTATATTATAAAGATGAATATGAATTACCAGAAGTTACAGAAGAAATGAATAAAAAAGAAAGAAAAGGAATAGAAAGACTTCATAAAGGTATAGCAGATGAAACAGGTAAAAAATCCATAAAGTTATTTTTAGAAAAGTTAAAAGAGTTCCCAACAGAAGAAATAGAATTAGAAGCAGCTAAAAAACTTTTAACTGATACTTTAGAAGAAATAGGGGAAGGACCAGGAAAAGTTTATATGCCATTAAGAGCTGTATTGACTGGAGAACCTAGAGGTGCAGATTTATACAATTTAATATTCGTAATAGGAAAAAAGAGAACTATTAAAAGAATAGAGAATATGATAAAAAAATATAATATTTAATTAATTATTTAAATTAAGTGTGAATGCTCATGTGGGTGTTCGCACTTAATTTTTAAATATTAAGTATTTCAATGGGAAAATTGAAATCTAAAAAAAATTATAAAATAAAAATAAAAAATAGTTGACATAAATTGCTGAAAGTGGTATTATACTTCTTGTCCGCAAGAGATGCGAACGAAGGACATTAACAATAGAATAGAGAAATTTAACAAGATAAGCAAGCAAACCTTAAATGGTGTA
>NZ_WJWY01000054.1 GCF_010367435.1 Fusobacterium sp. IOR10 | reverse complement strand
TTAACATTTGTAATTTAGTATTCTTCACCTTAGATCTAATAAGTCTTAACCTTTCCCAAGGATCCTCATTTAAAAATCTAATACATGAATCAAATGTTGCTCCTCCCCAAACTTCCATTGAATAATAACCAGCTTGGTCCATTTTTTCAATTATTCCCATTATTTCTTCAGTTGTCAGTCTTGTAGCTATCAATGATTGATGCCCATCTCTAAGACAAGTCTCAGTTATCTTTAACTGTTCCATTTATCCCCCTTTAACTATACTTGTATTTTTGTATACAATTTCTTTTCCATTATACTATTGCTTTTAATTTTTGTCAATCATAAAAAACATCTTTTATATTTTAAAGGGCAACCTTTAGGTTGCCCTTTAAAATATTGTAAGCGAACTTAATCCTAGTTTCTAATTTTTTTCGTCTAATTTTTGAAATTTTTTCTTATCTTTTTGTGTTTTATAAATAGATACTAAAACACTTCCAATAGTTAATCCAAATAATATCACTGAAATTTTTGATCTAAAAAATGTTCCCAAATTATTATTAGAAATTACCATTGCTTGTCTAAATGATTGTTCCATCATATTTCCAACTATTATTGCTAAAATTAATGGTGATGTTGGAATATTTTCTTTATCCATTACATATCCTACTAAAGCGAATACTAGTAATAAAAAGAAGTCAATTATTGAATTTCCAATTGCATAAGTACCTACAAAAGCAAGTCCTAAAACAAGAGGGTATAACACTTTTTCTGGAATAGATAAAACTCTTACTAACAATCCAGCTAAAGGAATATTTACTATTGCTAAAACTATATTTCCAACAAACATACTTGCAATTAATCCCCAAGCAACTGTTGGATGTTGAACAAACAACATTGGACCAGGTTGAATCCCTAACATTAATAGAGCCCCCATCATTACTGCTGTTGTTCCTGAACCTGGAACTCCCAATGATAGCATTGGAATAAAAGCTCCTACTGAAGCTGCATTGTTAGCTGATTCAGGAGCAGCTAGTCCTACTATTTCACCTTTTCCAAAATCTTCTGGATTTTTAGATAGTTGTTTTTCATTATTATATGCCATTAATGATGCCATTGTTCCACCTGCACCAGGAAGAGCTCCAATGAAGAAACCTAAAGGAGCACTTCTAAGAATTGGCCATTTTGTTCTTTTCCATTCTTCTTTAGTAATCCAAATTTTACCAAATTTAGTTTGCATTTTTACTTTTTTCTTATTTACATTTTTAAAACTTTTAAAAACTTCTCCTAAAGCATATATAGCTATGATAACTACTAAAAAGTCTATTCCACCTTGAAGCTCCATTATTCCAAATGTAAATCTTTGAACTCCAGATAGAGCATCCAATCCAACTGTTGATATCATAAGCCCTATAATCATTGAAATAAATCCTTTTACCATATTTCCTCTAGACATTGCAGCTGTTGCTACTAGAGCAAAAACCATTAGCATAAAATATTCTGATGGACCAAATTCTAAAGCGAATTGAGCTACTGCATTGGCACAAAACACCATAAATATAATTGCTATTCCTCCACCAAAAAATGATGCTATTGCTGATATTGCTAAAGCTGATTCAGCTTTTCCATTTTTTGCCATTGGATAACCGTCAAATGTTGCAGCAACTGCAGCACCATCTCCAGGAGTATTTATTAAAATCGAACTTCTTGATCCTCCATACATAGCTCCATAATATACACCTGCCATTGTAATCATTGCTGATTCTGGTCCCATTGAAAAAGTCATTGGTAATAAAATAGCAACTCCTGTTGCAGGTCCTAGGCCTGGTAACATTCCTACTATTGTTCCTAATACTCCACCTAAAGTAACCCAAAATAAATTCATAGGTTGTAAAGCTACACCCATTCCTTGCATTAAAAATCCTAATGTATCCATTAAACTCTACCTCCTATTTTAAATGTATATGAATGGCATTACTGGTAAATAAACCCCTAGTAATTTTGAGAACACAACATATACTAAAATACTAAAAACAATTGTTGTTATTATTGTCCTTTTCATTTTATCTTTACCATTGAACAAGTATAACATCATAAACATAAATACCATTGTAGAGATAACGTAACCAGCTGGAACAAATAAAAGAGCATAAATAATTATTATTCCTGCTGTTTTTAATATCATCGGGATAGTTTTATCAGTTGTATATTGAGTTACACTAATCTTCTTATCCTTAATTAATTGTACTATTCCTAATATTATCATCCCTATTCCCAAAGCTGCTGGAAAATAAATTGGTGCATGAGGATGCCCAATTGCAGCATTCTCTATTTGCATCATTCCAAACAAATAAAGAACTCCTAAAACTATTGAAATAATTCCTGTCATAATTTTTCTCCTTATAATTTAATAAATAAAAATCTTAAAAACAATTATAAATTTTATAATTTAAGAATAATAAAATTGCATTAATTTATTATTCTTAAATTATTCCGTGAAAAATTTATCCACGGAATAATCTATTTTTATTTATCTAGTTTTTTAACATTCCAATTTCTTCTAATATTCCTTTTGAATCTTCTTCTTGTTTAGCTAAGAATGATACAAACTCTTCTCCAACCATAAAGTTGTCATCCCAACCATTTCTAACTAAAGCTTCTTTCCATGATTTTGTTTTAACCATTTCTTTCATAGCTTCTGTCCAGTATTCAACTACATTACTTTCAACACCTGGATTTGCAAAAATTCCTCTCCAGTTTACAAAAGTTGCATCTATACCTTGTTCTTTACAACTAGGTACTCCATTAACTGTTCTGTCAGCTGTTGATGCTAGAGCTATTAAATTTCCTGATGCCATTAATCCTTTTACTTCTGATAATCCAGTTGTAAATAAATCAATATGTCCTCCTAAAATTTGAGTTACTCCTGATTCTTGGAAACTTACATAATCAATTTCCTTTAAATTTTTAACTCCTGCAGCTTTAGCCATAAGTAAAAATTGAATGTGATCCATACTTCCAGCAGAAGAAGAACCTCCAACTTTTACACTTTTAGGATCTTTTTTCAAAGCATCCATAACTTGAGTTATGTTTGTAAATTTAGAATCTTTTGCTACTACAAATGCTCCATAATCAGCAATTAATCCAGCTATTGGTGTAGTATTTTTATATCCATATTCTGATGTTCCTGTTAATTTAGTTAATATTAAAGGTGGTGAATAAATAGATAACATTTGTCCATTTCCTTTTTTTGATTGCATATAGGCTAAGTTTACACCTCCACCTCCACCTGGTCTATTTACAACTGGTGTAGGAACTGTAATTATTTTTTCATCCTTTAAAACTTTTGAAACTGTTCTAGCTGTTAAATCCCAACCTCCACCTGCTCCACCTGGTGCAACCATTTCAACTGGTCTTTTAGGATAGCCGTCAATACGTTTCATTTTACCAAAACTTACTGCAGATAGCCCAACCATTGCAGAAACAAGCAATACATTTCTTACATTTTTAAACCCCATAATTCCTCCTTAAAATACATATATTTTACTTATATTTAACATTATGTTCAACCACACTTCATATTTGTGTAATTGTATACATTTATCCTTAAAGTGATTGTATTTTATTTCATCTATTTTGTCAAGTTTATTTTTTTCAATTAACAATATTTTTTCAAGTGATAAAGTTTTATTTTCTTCTTAATTGTTCTATTATAGATTGAAAATAAAAAATCAAAGGTTGAAAACCTCTGATTTCTTTATTCATTATTAATCTTTAATTTTTTTTTATTATTAAAATATTTTATAATTGCACTTTTTGAAGAATACAAATGACTTCTATTTAATTCCTTTGCCTCTTGAATTTTTCTTTTTTCTAATAATTCTATCATGGTCACATGTTCTTCATAGGCTTCTTTAACTCTTTGATTTTCTGTTAATGCTTTTTTTCTAAGTTTCGATAAAATAAAAGTATAAGAATTTAAAATCTTTATAGTAAATTCTAATTCTGAATATTCATACAAAATATCATTATATTTTCCAAATAATTTTCTTGCTTCTTTCCAATTTTTAGAAGCAATTTGAAATTTGGTAAATCTTAAATTCTCTTTCAATTCTTTTATTGCCTCATCTAATTTATCACTTTTCCCTACATTTTCTAAAATTATATCCTCTAAAGCCATTCTTATTTTGGCCATTTCTCTAATTCTTTTTTCATCCATATCCATAATTTTTATACGGCCATTTAAGGATCTTTCAACTATTCCTTCTATTTCTAATTTTTTTATTGCTTCTCTTAAAGGAGTTCTACTTACATTTAATTTTTTACAATAATCTAGCTCTACTATCTTATCTCCAAATTCTAATCCTCCAGAGACAAATTCTTCCTTTATACTTTCATATATGTAATCACTTATATTTTTTCTTCCACTTAGCATAAAATTCCTCCTGCTTTCTTTATATATCTTATGTACTACTATACCATATTTTATTGTTTTATTGTATACATTTTAATTTAAGTTTAATATTTTCATAACAAATATTATTATAATTGGATAAAAAGCTATAATACTTATAACACGCATTAGTTGTATAACACTGACTTTAGGAGTGTCTGCTCCAAAATCATCTGCAATTATGGAAATATTTGTCATCCCCCCTGGAGATGCTGAAAAAAATGAAGTTGATAAATTAAAATCGCTTGTTTTATATACTAAGGTTCCTAATATTATATTCATTAGTATAAAGCCTAAAATAACAATGAAAACAGGTATTCCTATTGTATTTAATTGTAAAATATCACTAACAGTTACCTTTGAGCCTATTAAGACTCCTGCTAAAATTTGTGCTAGATCTTTAACTTTCATTGGAATATAGGCTTTTTTTAAAGTAATGTTATATATAGCTGTAAATATCATTGCAAAGGTCATAGTTCCAGCAGGTATTCCCAACTTATAACCTACTATTCCTCCTAGAGAACTTATTAAAAATGTTATAATTATTTTAGATATTTCATTTTTATTTTGTACTTTTTTTACATTAATCTCTTTTTCTTTTATTGAAATATTATTGAATCTTTTTAATAATATTTCAATTATATTTGGTATTATTATCACTGAAAGAAGTCTTACTAACTGTAATATAGTAATTTTTGAAACATCTGCACCAAAATCATAAGCAATTATTGCCATATCTGGAAGTCCACCTGGAGAAGTTGCAAATACAGCTGTTACAAAATCCATATCTGTAAATTTCATCATAAAGAATACCATTACAAAATTTAGTATAACCATTACAAATAAAATCGTAATTGCTGGTTTTAGTATATAACGAAATCCTTTTATATCATCTATTCCTATTTTAGAACCTATGTATGCTCCTGTTAATATTTGTACTAACATTTTAAAATTATTTGGCAATATAATTTCTTTAAAAAAATAATTGTGTGCCACCATTACAAATATTGATCCTAACATAGCCCCTGCTGGAATTTTCATTTTCTTTCCCATGCTTCCACCAATTATACAAAAAAAAACTATTATTAAAATTTTCATTTTACCTCCTAATTAAAATCTTCTATCTAGTATTTTAATTGTATACAATTTTTTTAATTTTGTAAAATTTTATTTTAAAAATAAAAAAATGCCCTGTTGATATATTGGGTCTATAATATTTGGTGTTGGTATTTGTAAAAATACTAATGCCTTTATTTTTTGCAAAAAAAAATTGAGACAAATAAAAAAATCCGTTACAATTAAGTTGCGACACCAAAAGAAAGGATGT
>NZ_WJWY01000053.1 GCF_010367435.1 Fusobacterium sp. IOR10 | reverse complement strand
AAATAGAATTTTAATTTATAGCAATTTAACAAAAATAAAAATTCCTTCAGCATAAAGCTGAAGGAACAAAAACATTATTTATTTTTTTATTTTTCTCCACCAACACCAGTTGACAAAGAACCTATATAATTAAATATTTCTGTGTTATTTGTTTCGTTATGTAATTCATGTCTACAATCTTCAAAAAATTTCAACTTTAAATTATTGAATTTTAAATTAAAATAGAAATTTTTTAGTGAAATAATATTTTTTTTAAAGTTCCCCACAGGATCCAAAGAACCACTAATAATTAAAATTGAAATATTTTTACGAATATTTTTAAATGAATTAATATTATAAAGGTTATCTAAAAAAAAGAAAAAATTCTTATAAAAACTACTAGAATAAATAAAACCTGTTAATGGACTAGAATTATACTCTTTAACAGAATTAAGGTTTCTAGTTAACCAACTATTTTTAAGATTATCTTTTTTGAATTTATTGTTATATCCTAAAAATATTATTTTATGAATAAAGGGAGCTTTTTTATTTTTATAGAGTTTATTAAAAAAAAACGAGAAATATCTAGCGAATTTCCAAAGAAAAAATGGTTTATATGAGGAACCTGCAAAAATATATCCACTAATTATATTAGAGGAAGTTTTCATATGTTCTTGCCCTATAAAAGATCCCATACTGTGAGCATATATATATATTGGAATATTTGGATATTTTTTTATTAATTGTTTGGAAAATAAAATTTGATCTTTAACTAAAGTTTCAAAATCATTCTCAAACATTCCCAAATTATTAATAAATTTTTTTCCATGATATTTATGTTCCTTGATGAAAACTAAATAGTTATTTTTTTCAAAAAAATCAACTAAATTAGAGTATCTTTCTTTAGATTCACTCATTCCATGTATTATTTGTATGATACCATTAATATTTTTCATAATTTTCCTTTTTGTTTTAGTCTAAATGAGAAGTATTTGAAAAATCTAAAATTTTAAATTCATTATTAGTGTACTCAATAACTGTATAACTTGTATTTTTAGGAACGTTTTCTTCTCCAAAATATTCGATTCCTTCTTTTTTTATAAAAGCAAAAATAGCTTCAAGTAAAATTCCGTGAGAGACAATAAGCAGTTTATCGTTTGGACTATGTTTTTTAGTTAGAGCTAAAAGACCAGTTTTCGCTCTATTATAAACGTTTTCAAATGATTCTCCATTGAAATCCTTTGGGTCATAATTTTTCCCATCCTTCCAAAGATTATAAAATTGTACAGGATGAGCTTTTTCAAAATAATCCCTAGGAACTCCTTCCATATCTCCCATATTTATTTCACTAAAATTTTCAATAGTTTCTATTTTTGGATTTATTCTATCTTCAGTTAAGATTGCTAAAGTTTCCTTGGCTCTTCCTAAGGGAGAAGAATAAAAATGTGTAAAATCAATTGAATTAAGTTTTTCTTTTAATTTTTTAGTTTGGTTTTTTCCAAGTTCTGTAAGGGGAGAATCTTTAATACCTTGAAAAATTTTATTTTTATTCCAAACAGTTTGCCCGTGTCTAACAAAGTAAAGTATCATATTGTATAATAACCTCCATAAAAATATAAAATATCTTTTATAAACTAGATATTTTTAGTATAATAGTTATGATTAACTTAGTATATTTTACACAAAAACTAGGAGGATGTAAAATGAAATTTTTAGGAGTAATACCAGCAAGATTTGGATCAAGCAGATTAGAAGGTAAACCGTTGAAAGATATTTGCGGTCATACAATGATAGAGTGGGTTTATAAGAGAGCTAAAAAATCTAACTTAGATGATGTTATTGTAGCTACAGATGATGTTAGAATTTATAATGAGGTTTTAAAATTTGGTGGGAAAGCAATGATCACAAGAAAAGATCATGAAAATGGAACTAGTAGAATAGCAGAGGTTTGTGAAAAAATAGATGGAGTTGATGTTATAATAAATATTCAAGGGGATGAGCCATTAATTGAAAAAGAAATGATAAATTCTTTGATTAATGCATTTAAAATAGAACCAGAATTAAAAATGGCAACATTAAAACATAAATTAAGTGCAATGGATGAAATTAAAAACCCAAATAATGTTAAAGTAATAACAGATAAAAATGATTATGCACTATATTTTTCAAGATCAGTAATTCCTTACCCAAGAAAAGAAAATTTAAATAATTATTTTAAGCATATAGGAATTTATGGTTATAAAAAAGATTTTGTAATAGAATATTCTAAGTTGCCACAAACTTCTTTAGAAATATCAGAATCCTTAGAACAATTGAGAGTTTTAGAAAATGGATATAAAATAAAGGTATTAGAAACAAACTTTCAAATAGTAGGTGTTGATACAAAACAAGATTTAGAAAAGGTACAAGAGGTAATAAAATTAAAAAAAATAAATATTAATGAGGGGTAATATATGAAAAAAATATGTAGAGTTTTGGTCACGTTAATGTTTATATTTTTAGTTGGGTGTTCTAATAATTCAACTAAATATAAGAGCAATTCTAAAGAAGTTTATATGAAGAATAGGGTAACGTATTTTGAAGATTATGGGTATCCAAAACCTACAATGAAGGTAGGAGTGGCACTTCCATATTTACAAGCAACTAGTCATATGAAAACTGGAAAATTTTTAAATAGATATAGTGAAAAAAAAGTTTTAGATTTCTTTAAAGATTTAGATGTTAAAGGTTACGGTGATAATTCATATTATTGGAGATGGTATTTTACAGTTGATAAAAATACCTATAGCAAAGGAATAGGAAAAGCTCTAGCTCAAGCTTCAAAATCAAGATACAATCATGTATATACATTGTACAATGGGAAATGGATATATAAAAGTTTAAACTATAATTCTCTTGGAACATTAGAAGATATAATCGTTATGGAAAGAGGTAAGTCAGGAGTAGTAACTTATTTATTAATTAAAGGAAGTAATGGTACATACCTATTAAAGGGAGAATATACAGTAAGAAAAGTTTTAGGATTGAATAGGACAAATTTAGGAAAAAAAATAGAGCTTCATCTATCAAAAAGTGGAACAGGGGGGTACTCAAAAAAAGTATCTTTAAAGAATCCTAATCTTTTATTGTCAGGTTTTTTAGCTGTTGAAAAAAAAGGAAATCACTTTAATATCTATGGTGGAGGATATGGACATGGAGTTGGAATGTCCCAGTATGGAGCTAATGATTTAGCCAAAAATTATGGGTACAGTTATAGTAAAATTTTAAAAACCTACTATAAAGAAATAACTTTTAAAAATATGTATAAAATCAAGGGAGTTTCTAAGAATATAAGAGTGGGACTTACTACCACAGGTTTTGGAAGTTTAGATCATAGAAGTTTAACAATGTTTTCAACAAGTAAAGCTGAAATTTGGAATGGATGGATGAAAATAAAACTTTCTCCAAGGGATAAAATTAAAGTAATAGCCAATGGCAGAAGACAGATTCTTTATGTAAATGGAAAGAAAAGAGTGGAAACAGTTGGACAATTAAATTTTAAAAGTTCAAATAAAAAGTTTGTAATAACAAGTATAAGAAGAGCACAAAGAAAAACAAGATATCCAATTTACAGGGGTAAAATAGAAACACATTTGTCTAAGACCAATGCTCATAGAATAAGAGTTATAAATGAAGTTTATTTAGAAGATTATTTAGTTCAAGTTGTTCCTAGTGAAATGCCAAAGGGATTTGGACTAGAAGCTTTAAAAGCTCAAGCTATAGCTGCAAGAACTTATGCTTTAAATGACTATTTAAAAGCAAAATATAAAAAAGAGGGATTCCATGTTAGAGATGATACATATAGCCAAGTTTATAATAGAATAGATACTAATGAAGATACTATAAAAGCTGTAAAATCAACATATGGAAAGGTAATGCTATATAATGGAAAACCTATTGATGCTAAATATTATTCAACTAGTTGTGGATATGGAGCAAGTTCACAAAATGTTTGGTAGAAAAATTTAGAGGGGGAAACATAGAGTGAAAAAGTTATTAAAAATTTTAATTTTATGTTCTATATTTTTAAGTGCATGTGGAAAAAAAGAGTATGTACCAGGAACATATGTTGGAGAAGAGAAACTCTATAAAAGTAAAATAGAAGTTAAATTAACATTGGATGAGAAAAAGAAAATAAAAAATATAACTGCTTTAGTTCATGGAAAAGAAGAAATAATAACAAAGGAAGCTCTTTTAATTTTAGTACAAGAAGTTAATAAAACAGGTAGTGTAAAAGTAGATGGAATAGCTGGAGCCACATATACAAGCATATCCTTTGAGAAAGCTTTAAAAAAAGCTTTAAAAAAATCTGGATTAAAAGAAGAAGAAATTGTTAAAAAAAATGAGACATTATTAAAAAATAAATATGAGATATTAAATACAGATGTTATAGTTGCTGGTGGAGGTGGAGCTGGAATGGTTTCAGCTTCAGTGGTTAAAGAATTAGGAAAAGATGTGATAATTTTAGAAAAATCAAAAATATTAGGTGGAAATACTGCTAGATCAACAGGTGGAATAAATGCTAGTAATACAAAGTATCAAAAAGAAGAGGGAATAAAAGATTCAAAAGAATTATTTTTTAAAGATACTATAATAGGTGGACACAAATTAAATAATAAAAATTTAGTGAGAACTTTAGTGGAAAATTCCAATGAAACAATAAAATGGTTTGATTCTATAGGGGCAAAGTTTACAGACGTTGGAAAAATGGGAGGAGCTAGTGTAAGAAGAGCTCACAGACCTGTTGATTCAAAAGGTTTGAAATTACCAATTGGAACAGTTATGGTTGAAAAGTTAATAGCCCATTGTAAAAAATTAAATATAAAAATAATTACAGAGGCCAAGGTGGAATCTTTAATTATTTCAGATGGAAAAGTTGTAGGAGTACGAGCTATGAAATCAGATGGAACTAGATTAACTGTAAATTCAAAGGCAGTCATTTTAGCTATGGGTGGCTTTGGGGCTAATAATAAATTAGTTTCAAAATATCGTCCAGAATTAAAAGGTTTTATTACCACTAACGCTCCATCAATAACAGGTGATATTGTTAATATTGGTGAAAAAATAGGGATCTCTTTTATTCATATGGATCAAATTCAAATTCATCCAACTGTTAGAAAGGAAGATGGTGTTTTAATTTCAGAATCTTTAAGGGGAGATGGAGGAATATTAGTGAACTATAAAGGTGAGCATTTTATAGATGAGCTAGAAACTAGAGATGTTGTTTCAAAAGCAGAAATTTCCCAAAAAGGAAGTTTTGCTTGGCTTATAGTGGATAAAAAAATGTATGATAAATCCAATGTTATTAAAGGATACGATGAAAAAGGATATTTTATTAAAGGAAAAAACGTTGCAGAATTATCTAAAAGTATAGGAACAGATTATAATATTTTAAAGAAAAATTTAAAATTAAGTAATCCTCCATATTACGCAGTAAAAGTTTCTCCAGGAATTCATCACACTATGGGTGGAGTTAAGATAAATTCAAAAGCTCAAGTAATTGATAAAAATAATAATGTAATAAAGGGATTATTTGCTGCAGGGGAAGTAACAGGGGGAATACATGGAGCTAATAGATTAGGTGGAAATGCATTGGCTGATTTGGGAACCTTTGGGAGAATAGCAGGAAAAAATGGTTCTTTGTCAACTGGTGTTGGTGGAGAAAAATAAAAAAATAAATAATGTTTTTGTTCCTTCAGCTTTATGCTGAAGGAATTTTTATTTTTGTTAAATTGCTATAAATTAAAATTCTAT
>NZ_WJWY01000052.1 GCF_010367435.1 Fusobacterium sp. IOR10 | reverse complement strand
AAATAGAATTTTAATTTATAGCAATTTAACAAAAATAAAAATTCCTTCAGCATAAAGCTGAAGGAACAAAAACATTATTTATTTTTTTATTTTTCTCCACCAACACCAGTTGACAAAGAACCTATAAAAAACGTCTGGCTTTTGCCAGACGTTTATTTAACATAAATAATATAATAATTTTAAACAATTTCTCCATCTAAAGAAAATCAAAATAATCTATTTATTAAATATAAGGTTGGCCTATTATTAAATTTTATTTTAATTGTCCTTGTCCTTATATTAAACATGTTTTCCTCCAGATTTTTAGTAGTAATTATTCTTTAATTTTTATTTTAGCTTCTTCCACTGCATAATCTAAGAATTCATCAAGTCCCATAGATTTTTGATCTTTTTCCCCGAATTTTCTTATATTTACACTATGACCTTCAGCTTCTGATTTTCCTATGATAATTTGCATAGGTATTTTATATTTTCCATTAGCTTCTCTTATTTTATATCCAATAGATTCTGTTCTATCATCTAATTCAACTCTAATATCTCTATCTGCTAATTTTTTCATAACTTCTTTAGCATAAGGAGTTACTTCATCATTTAAAGTTAAAATTTTAACTTGAGTTGGTGCTAACCACATAGGGAAAGCTCCTGCATAATGTTCTATTAATATTCCCATGAATCTTTCCATTGATCCATAAATAACTCTGTGAATCATTACTGGTCTATGTTTTTCTCCATCTTCACCAATATAAGTCATATCAAATCTTTCTGGTAAATTAAAGTCAAGTTGGATAGTTCCACATTGCCAAGTTCTTCCAATAGCATCTTTTATTTTAAAGTCAAGTTTTGGACCATAAAAAGCTCCATCCCCTGGATTTATTTTATATTTTCTTCCCATTTTCTTTAAAGCACCTTCTAAAGCTGCTTCTGCTTTGTCCCAAATTTCTTGAGCTCCTATTGCTTTTTCTGGTTTAGTTGATAATTCTATTTCATATTCAAAACCAAATATTCCCTTATAGAATTTATCTATTAATTCAGTTACTCCTATAATTTCATCTTGAATTTGATCTGGAGTCATGTAAATATGAGCATCATCTTGAGTAAAGGCTCTTACTCTCATAAGTCCATGTAATGCTCCTGAAAATTCATGTCTATGAACATGTCCTAATTCCCCAACTCTTTCTGGTAAATCTTTATAAGAATGGATTTTATTTTTATAAACTAAAACTCCACCTGGACAGTTCATTGGTTTTATTGCAAAATCAGTTTCATCTATAGAAGTTGTATACATATTTTCTTTATAATTAAACCAGTGTCCTGAAGTTTCCCATAATTCTCTATTTAAGATAGTTGGAGTTTGTACTTCAACATATCCTGCTTTTCTATGTTCTTTTCTCCATAAATCAATTAAAGTATTTTTTAAACACATACCCTTTGGCATAAATATAGGGAATCCTGGTCCATATTCACTCATGAAGAATAATTCTAATTCTTTTCCTAGTCTTCTATGATCTCTTTTTTCTGCTTCTTCTAAAAATTTCAAATAATCTTTTAATCTTTCTTTGCTTCCAAAAGCTAATCCATAAATTCTTTGAAGCATTTTATTGTTAGAGTCTCCTCTCCAATAAGCTCCTGCAATTGATTTTAATTTAAAGGCTTTAATGTAAGAAGTAGATGGTACATGAGGCCCTCTACATAAATCCATAAATTTACCTTGTTTATAGAAAGAAAGCATTTCTCCCTTAGCTATTTCTTTAATAATCTCAACTTTATAATCTTCACCTAATTCTTCAAAATGTTTAATTGCTTCATCTCTAGACATTTCAATTCTTTCTATTTTAATATCTTCCTTAGCTATTTTCTTCATTTCAGCTTCTATTTTAACTAAATCTTCTGGAGTAAATTGTTCTTCAGAATCAAAATCATAATAGAATCCATTTTCTATTGCTGGACCTATTGCAACCTTTGTTCCAGGAAATAATCTAATAACTGCTTGTGCCATCATATGAGCAGCTGAATGTCTTATTACTTTTTCCCCTTCTTCATCATCTATAGTTATAAATTCAACCTTTGCATCATGGTCTAAAATGTAAGACATATCTTTCATTTCCCCATCAATTTTTGCTGCAACTGATTTTTTTACAAGTGAGTTGCTAATTGATTTAGCAACTACAAACATATTTTGTGCTCCATCAAATTCTTTTATACTTCCGTCCATTAATTCTACTTTCATAATTCATCTCCTATTATTAATCATCAATGTTTATTCCATTAAATAAGTATGTCTTTGGTGAAACACTTGATGAGTCACTATCTTTATTTGCACCAAATCCAAATATAGTATTATTTGGGAAAGTTAACAATGTAAATTGTAAGGCAACTTTCCATTCATAGTCATTTGTTGACGTACTATATTCTCTATTATAAGCAACTGCCCACTCATAATATCCCATTTCTTTTCCTATTCTAATTCCAGCTTCATCAATATAGCTTTCATTTGAACTATCCACATCATCAAACTCAATGTATGTTTTTAAATTCCAACCTTCACTAGGTTTTCCTATTTTCGTGTAGTAACTAAGTTTATGCTCTTTTTCTGATGATTCCCATGAAGAACCACTACCAGAAGCTTCTTCAGAATAACTATATCCAAATCCTGTTCCATTTTTTGAATAATAAATTCCAACTCCAACATCTTGAAGAGAGTCAAAGTAATTATGCGTTTCGTCATATCTTTCTTGATTTCTTTCAACAGAAAGTGCAAAACTAAAGCTTTCTCTAATATCTCCATTATAGTTAATTTTACTATCCATAGAACTACTTAAATCAAAGGATGTACTTGATCTTCCATCAATAATTTCTTTTATTCTAGTTAAATCTTCAGAGGTAACATCCTCTTCATTTTTATTAAACTCTTTAGTTGCATATCTTCTTAAATCAGAATCAGATACCCTCTTATCTTTAAAGGTATACTTAAATGAAATTACATCTGTTGTATAATCGTTATTATAATCTGTTTCATCATAATCTCTATAATCTTCATCATAATCTTCATATGAAATTTTATATGAATGTTCTATTTCATTTCCTCTAGTGTAAGTTGTTGAATAAATTCTATTGTTTATATCTAGTAAATTTTTTCCTTCAAAATCTGCACTATCTTTAGAATCTACATATTCAAAGTTTAACTTACTGTTTTCATATTTACGAGTATAACCATAAATATTAGCACTTGCATCTTCACTATACTCTCCAGTATAAGGTGTTGTTGAAGTACTATTTTTTAGTATTTCTGCGTTATGTGCATAGGACTCTTCATTTTCATTTTTATAATACCATTCATTTTTCCCAGCAAATAAATTAACCCCATAATTTTCTAAATTTAAATCATTATAGTTATCCCCTGTTATATCTTCATTGGAATATCTTTTATTTAAATTATAGTATCCTGATACTATTTTTTCTCCGTTATTTAAGAAGGTTAATTCATTATTAAATATTCTTCCATCTTTGTTCTTATCTCTAGCCTTATCCTTATCTGTATATGAAACTTTATAATCAATAACTTTGTCATTTCCAAAATTTAATTTTAGATTATCTTCATACTTAATTTCATTTGTTTTGCTAATAAGTCTGTTAGTTTTGTTGCTGTCAGCTCCTGAATAACTATAGTCAACCATTGAAATTTTAAATTCATTGTTCAAGTTATTATCTAAATTTATTCTATGAGTTAAACCTGTCTTATATCTATTTACTTTATCATCATCAAAACCTTTTAAGCTATCATATTGATCTTGTCTAATGTTTCCATAAATATCAATTTCTCCTAAATTTCCCAAAGAAACTTTATTTTTATCTAATCCAAATTCATAGAAGTTAGATTTATTTGTATAGGTTTCCGTGCTTCCATCATACATTCCTTCTCTTGTTTTAACTGTTTCTTTAGAAGTTCCTCCAGCAACAGTCATGTTAACTAGATCTGTATAGAAAGTTGCATAACCTCTATTTTCTTTTTGTGTATTTTCCAAAATGTTTTCACTTTTATTATATTCACTTAATCTACTGCTACTTGAAAAAGCATTTTCCCTAAGTGCATCATTAGTTTGATCCAACTCTTGGTTAATATAGTTATAGGTGTAACCTGTTTTAACTTGAGTATTTTCCGTTAAATCATATTCTCCAAATTCAGCAATAAATTTTTTGCTATCATCCTTAGAATATTTTGATACTGCCCACGGTGTATAATCAAAGGTTAATCCATATTCATCTGTTGTGGATAAGGTACTTAAATTTGGGTTTCTTTCCCAAGATTTTAAAAGTCTATATTTATCCCCATTTGCATAGTCATATTGTATTTTTATGTTATTTTCTTTATCCTTAAATAAAAAACCATAATCCTCTGCTTCTGATTGTAAATCTTCCTTGTTACTTCCAGGATCAACATCATCTAAATATTTATAATATGATGACATTGTATATTTTTCATTGTCCTTTGTTATTTTTATATCTGAATATAAGTCATGATCTGTTTGCGTTCCATAACTCATATCATCAACTGCATCATAAACTGTATAATGATAAGCTTCCACATCATCTGTCAACTTAACTTTAGCACTTATGCTTATATCTTGATTGGCACCTAATTTATTTAATTCACTTGATAAAGTATAATAATTTGAAACACTTCCCATATTAGTATCACTTATTATTCCATCATCTTCCAAATCATCTATTATATCATTTAGTGATGAGTTTTCATTATAGGTTATACTTTGAAATCCAAAATTAAAATATCCATTGTCTCCAGAATAATCATGGGTATAGTTAACATTCCATCTATCATCATAACTTTCATCTGTGTCATCGTGATCTTTTTTCCATATTAAAGCATTGTCCACATTTAATTTAGATTGCCCAATGGTATCAAAGGTATACCAATTTTCCATTCTTCCAATTAATAATCCCATTTCATCTGCAAATTTTGGAGCAAATCCGCCTTGATACTTTCCATCTTTACTTTCATAGATTATCCCTTGGGTAATTGTCCATCCATAGTCATCATCTGTTCCCCACTCTGGGAATAGTGGAACTTTAGAACCATTTCTTATATTAAATCTATACCAAGGTATATTAAATGGAATTATATCTTTATTTTTAACAAATAAATCTACATTTTTTAAGGTTACTTGTTTATTTGGCTCTATAAAAATACTTTCTGCATTTAAATAATAACCTAGATCATTATTATTTTTATCTATATCTGCCTTTGGATCAGTGGTTAACCAAGCTTGTTTCAATTGTAATTTTTTATCTGAATAGTTTGCATTTTCACTACCAAAATATATTCTATCATTTGGTTTTTCAGCTCCTGTTACCTTTCCAACTTCCATCCAAGTAAAATTTTTATCAAATTTTGCTGTCTTTCCATCTAAAGAAACTTCTCCACTGGTTCCTTCAACTCTCATATCTCCTGAAAGATTATAGGAATCCATTACAATTTTATCTTTTATTATTAATTTATTATTTTCTGTATCTTGTCTTAAATTAAAAGCCTTAATTTTATTATTTTCAAATTTAATATCCACACCTTTTTTAGAATAGACAGAGTTATCATTAAGATCTAATTCAACTTGGCTCTCTTCAACTGCATTTATTTGTGTACCTATTATGGTTAAGGCTAGTATTAAACAGTACTTTTTAAACATAATTTTCTGTCCCCCTAAAAAATTTATATTAAATAAGTTAAATATATTAAATAATTATATCATAATTTTCTTTTTTTTTACATAAAAAAAAGACCTTTTTTGTAGTGAACCCATTTTCTTGGACATGAAATTTAATATTTAATTTAAGGATTGATTCCTGTATTCTGCAGGAGTTAATCCTTTTAATTTTATTTTAATTCTCTGATTATTATAATAATCAATAT
>NZ_WJWY01000051.1 GCF_010367435.1 Fusobacterium sp. IOR10 | reverse complement strand
AATCACATCCTTTCTTTTGGTGTCGCAACTTAATTGTAACGGATTTTTTTATTTGTCTCAATTTTTTTTTGCAAAAAATAAAGGCATTAGTATTTTTACAAATACCAACACCAAATATTATAGACCCGAAAAAATGCAGTGAAAGAAATAAAAAACACTTCTTTTTAAGAAGTGTTTTTTATTATAATTAACTAAGAATATAATTTTGTTTAATTTTAGAGACAGTATCATAAATATTTGTAGTACTATTAATGTCAACACTAAAATCACAAGATATTTCATATAAAAGTTTTCTTTTTTCGTATAAATTTTTGATTGTTTCATAAATATTTTCAGTATTTAAAAGTGGACGGTGTTTTCTGCCTTTAACTCTATTATAAATACATTCTATATCACACTTGAGATAAACAACATAGGAAGTTTCTTTTAATTTTTTTATATTATGGTTATCAATAATAACCCCACCACCAGTTGCAATAACAATATTATTATCTTTAGATTCTGTTTCAATTATATTTCTTTCTAATTTTCTGAAATATTCTTCACCCTTTAATTTAAAGATGCTTTCTATAGATTTTTTTTCAATTTTTACGATTTCTTTGTCAATATCTATAAATTTCATTTCCAGACTTCTAGCTAAATGTTTACCAACTGTACTCTTCCCACTTCCCATAAAACCTATAAGAGCAATGTTTTCTTTCATCTCTCACCTCTCTTTTAAAATTATATCATATTTTATCTTTTATTAATATTAAAAATTAAATAATGTGTTATAATAGTATGAGCGATACTATAAAAATATGGAAAAGGAGTGATATAATGGAGCCAGTTTTAATTTTTGGACATAAAAGCCCAGATACAGATTCAATTTGTTCATCAATAGCTCTAGCAGAATTAAAGGAAAAGTTAGGTGTTAAAGCAATATCTTGTAGATTAGGAGAATTAAATAAAGAAACTAAATTTGTATTAAATAAATTTAATATAGAGGAGCCAAGATTACTAAAAACAGTAAGTGCTCAAATTTCTGATTTAACAAAAGTTGAGAAAAAAACTTTATCAACTTCAGATTCTTTAAAAGTAGCACTAGATATTATGAGTACTGAAAATTTTTCAAGTTTACCTGTTATAAACAAACAAAGAGAATTAAAAGGAATGATATATATATCAGATATTGCCAATATATATTTAAACTTGAAGCATTCAGATCTATTTGGGAAGTATACAACAACATATGAAAATTTAAAAAGAGTATTAAAGGGAGATATAGTAAGTGGAAATTATCCTTGTGGTAAAATAGAAGGGAATTTAAAAGCAATTTCAGAACTAGATGAAGTTTTACAAGGGGATATAGTTGTAACTACTTCCATGGCAGATGGAATTGACAGATCAATTAAAGCAGGAGCTAAAGTTATTATAGTAGCATGTGATAAAGAGGATTTTATAAGTCCTAGAGTTACTTCAGAATGTGCTATAATGAGAGTTCATGCTAATCTTTTTGAAACTATAAGTTTAATAAGTCAATCTTTATCTATATCGTCTTTAATAAATAAAAACAAATTCTTCTCATTTAAAAAGGATGATTTTTTACATGATATCAGAGATATAATGAAAGAAGCTACTCAAACTAATTTCCCAGTTACAAATAGAGATGGGAGTGTTTATGGTACAATAAGAACAAAAAATTTAATTAATTTTACAAGAAAAAAGGTTATTTTAGTTGATCATAATGAAAAAAGCCAATCAGTGGATGGACTTCAAGATGCTAAAATACTACAAGTTGTTGATCATCATAAATTTGGAAATTTTTTAACAGATGAACCAGTAAAAATAAATGCTGAAATTGTAGGGTCAACTTGTACAATAGTTAATGAATTGTTTAAAGAAAGAGGAATAAAACCATCTAAAGAAATTGCAGGATTAATGCTTAGTGCTATTATTTCTGATACACTAATGTTTAAGTCTCCAACATGCACAGAAAAGGATATTGAAACAGTGAAGGAATTATCTAAAATAAGTGGAATTGAAGATTATAAAAAATATGGGATGGATATGCTTGTTGCAGGAACATCAACTTCAGATTTATCAGCATTTGAAATATTAATTGCGGATTTAAAAGAATTTAAAATGAATAGTTTAAAAATAGCAGTATCACAAATAAACACATTGGATATTAATGGAGTTTTGGAAAAACAAAAAGATTTAGAAAAAACAATGGAAGAAACAAACTTAAATAATGATTATAAACTTTCAGTTTTATTGATTACTGATATAATAAAATCAGGTTCATATGCTTTAATAGTAGGAGAGAAAAAAGAAATAGTAGAAAAAGCATTTGGAGTAAAAATAAAAGATAATTTAGTTTGGTTAGAAGGAGTAGTTTCACGAAAGAAACAAGTGATTCCTTTTTTAATGGCGGCAAGTCAAGATATCTAAGGAGAAAGTGATATGAAAAAAGAAATTTTTAAAGATGTTTTACTTATGACTGTGGGAGCATTCATATATGCATTTGGAATAAATTACTTTTTTGTAGGTAACAATTTTGCAGATGGAGGAGTAACAGGGGTATCAATCATATTACATTATTTATTTGATTTTGATATAGGCATAACATATGCAGTTATTAATATTCCATTGATAATAATTGGGTATAAATTCATAGGCAAGGAATTTATCTTGAAAACTTTATACGGCACTGTGGTTACATCCATAGCCTTTAAAGTGTTTTCAGGATATTTGGGACCTATGGATGACAAGTTTATGGCTGCTGTTTTTGGTGGTATATTAGGAGGAGTTGGCTTAGGAATAATGTTTGCTTCAGGTGGATCAAGTGGAGGAACAGATATAATTGTGAAAATTTTGAATAAATTCTGGGATGTCTCAGTTGGAAAAGGATTTCTAGCCATAGATTTAATTGTCTTATCTGCTTTAGGATTATTATTTGGAAAGGAAATTTTCATGTATACTTTAGTGGGAATCTATATTTCCACTAAAATTATAGATAAAATTCAAGAGGGATTTTCAAAAGCTAAGTCAATTACTATAATATCAAAAAAATCAGTTGAAATAAAAGATAGAATTATGAAAGAAGTAGGAAGAGGGACAACAATTATTCCTATTAAAGGTGGATATACCTATGAGCCAAAAGAAATGATAAAGTGTATTGTTAGTATATATGATATTTCAACAGTGAAAAAAATAGTTAGAACTTCAGACAATAAAGCCTTTATGTATATAACAGATGTTTCAGAAGTCTTAGGTGAAGGGTTCAAGGAACTTTTAAATTAGCTATTGACATTTTTAAATATTTTTGATAATATTAAACCATTAAAAGAGATGAGGAGAAGATTATGATATTAATCCTAAGGAGACAAAGGAAGATAGGTTTTTAAACGAATAAAATATATCGTTTTCTTTTGGCTTGGCTAAATAATATCTTAAATTTTCTGTAAAGATTAGAAATTTTCTATGAGCATAAAATAGATTTATTAACCAATAGTTTAACTATTGGTTTTTATTTTAAAGATATTAGTCTAGTTTTTAAGCTAGACTTTTTTGTTAATAAGGAATAAAATAATAACAAATAAATTGGAGGAAGAATTGTGGAATATTTAAAAGTATTAAAAGAAATTTTTATTGATGGTGAAAGATATATGTATGTTTTAAAAGGTCTTAAATTTTCAATTGGAGTGACATTACTTGCAGCTGCACTAGGGGTTTTGTTAGGTGTTATAGCAGCTTTAATGAGAATATCTAATTTTACTCCCTTTAAAAAGAGTAAAAATGAAAAATTAAGAAATTTTAATCCTTTAGGATGGCTAGCTATATTTTATACAGATTTAATAAGAGGAACTCCAGCAGTTGTTCAATTAATGGTTTTAGCTAATATAGTTTTTGCTGGTTTTAGAGATATGCCAGTATTCTTAATTGCTTCACTATCATTTGGAATAAACTCAGGAGCCTATGTATGCGAGATTATAAGAGCTGGAATAGAGGGATTAGATAAGGGGCAAATGGAAGCAGCAAAAGCTTTAGGAATGCCTTATTACATAGCTATGAAAGAAATCATAATACCTCAAGCAGTAAAGAAGATATTACCTGCTTTAGTAAGTGAATTTATAACTTTATTAAAAGAAACATCAATTGTAGGATTTATAGGTGGAGTAGATTTATTACGTTCAGCTAACATTATTACAAGTCAAACTTATAGAGGGGTAGAGCCATTAATTGCAGTTGGAATTATTTATTTAATTATGACAGGATTATTTACTAAATTAATGAGAAAAGTAGAAAAGGGGATGAAAGTAAGTGATTAAAGTAGAACATTTATATAAAAATTTTGGGAAATTAGAAGTTTTAAAAGATATTTCAGTAAATATAAAAAAAGGTGAAGTAATAGCTGTAATTGGTCCTTCAGGAAGTGGAAAATCAACATTTTTAAGATGTTTAAATAAGTTAGAGGATCCAACAAAGGGAAATATTTATATTCAAGGGAAAAATTTAATGGATGATAAAACTGACATTAATAAAATAAGAGAAAAAGTTGGAATGGTTTTTCAACATTTTAATTTATTTCCTCATAAAACAGTTTTACAAAATTTAACTTTAGCTCCAATGAAAATAAAAAATACTAAAAAAGAAGAAATTGAAGAAAAAGCATATACATTACTAGATAAAGTTGGTCTTAGAGAGAAGGCAAATGTTTATCCTAATCAATTATCAGGGGGACAAAAACAAAGAATAGCTATAGCAAGGGCTCTAGCAATGGATCCATCAGTTATTTTATTTGATGAGCCAACATCAGCTTTAGATCCAGAAATGATAAAAGAAGTTTTAGACGTTATGAGAGAATTAGCTTTAGAAGGAATGACAATGATTGTTGTTACTCATGAAATGGGCTTTGCAAAAAGTGTTGCAGATAGAGTATTCTTTATGGATCAAGGAACTATTTTAGAGGATAATTCTCCAGACATAATTTTCACAAATCCATCTCATGAAAGAACAAAGGAATTTTTAAATAAAGTATTAAATCGTTAGATTAGTTAAAATTAAAATAAAATTAGGAGGCAATTTATGAAAAAAATATTACTGGTTATATTTTCAGCTGTTTTATTTACAGTTAGTTTTGGTTCAAATAAAATTTATGTTGGTACAAATGCAGAGTTTCCACCATTTGAATATTTAGAAAAAGGTGAAACTGTAGGATTTGATATGGATCTTGTAAATGAAATAGGAAAAATAATTGGAAAAGAAATAGTTATTAAGGATATGGGGTTTGACGGATTAATTCCAGCATTACAAACAAAAAAAATAGATTTAATTATTGCAGGAATGACTGCAACAGAGGATAGAAAAAAAGCTGTTAATTTTTCAGAACCATATTATTCAGCTAACCAAGTTATAGTATTAAATAAGACAAATAAAGATATTAAAGATTTTCAAGATTTAAAGGATAAAAAAATAGGAGTTATGTTAGGGTTTACAGGGGATTTTGTAGTCACAGACATGGGTTATCCTTCAGAAAAATTTAATGCAGCTTTTGCAGGAATTATGGCATTACAATCTAACAAAATAGACGCTGTTGTTTTGGATTCTGAAACTGCTAATAATTATATTAAAAAGAATAATAATCTAAAATTGGCAGAAGGAAAAGGCGAAGCTGAAAACTACGCTATTGCAATAAGAAAAACAGATGAAGATTTATTAAATGAAGTAAATTCAGCAATAAAAACATTACATGAAAATGGAAAGTTTGATGAACTATTAATGAAACATTTCAAATAATAAATAGTTAAGCAATTTAATTTTTAATAGGGTAGAAATCAAATTTTGATTTCTACCCTATTTCTTTGATCACTATTCTATTTTTAATTACTATTTAATCTTACTTCCATATAATCCATTTAATATCATTGTTAATGCTCCATCTCCTGTTACGTTACAAGCAGTACCAAAACTATCTTGAAGAGCAAATATTGTTAACATTAATGC
>NZ_WJWY01000050.1 GCF_010367435.1 Fusobacterium sp. IOR10 | reverse complement strand
TTGTTTCAGGAGAAACAACTATAACAACAACTCATCCAAATGTTTCAGTAAATGCAATAGGAAAAGTTACTTCAACTACCTTTGATATTAAAAAAGGTGAGAAAATAACTTTCCAAATAAAAGGAACAGTAAATGAAAATGTTGTGGGAGATATAAAAAATACAGCAAGTTATATACTAGATGGAGTAACAATAGATGGTAATGAAGTAACTACAGAATCAGAAAAGGCTACTATAGTATTAACAAAAGAGGCCCTAGTAGACGATGATCTTAAGGGATATATTCCTGGAGAAAAGATAAAATATAAAATAACTATAGAAAATACAGGAAAAGGATTTGGGGACAATATAAACATAACTGATGAAATTTCAGGAATACTAGTAGATACAGTTGATGGAAGTGCAGTTGCATTTAGCGAAAATGATTGGGAATGGACAAAGGAAACAGAGGAACTTCCAAATGTTATTCAAAATCTAGTTCCCCTTAGAGGAAAGGATTTAGATATAGATGTGGATATAGAAAGTGGTAAAACCCTAACACTTTATGTTGAAGGAACTGTAAATCCAGATGCCTATGGAGATATAATTAATACTGTTACAGGTAAAAATGGAGAAGATGTTATTCCTCCAGCAAGCGCTACCTTTATTCCTTCAAGATCAGAAGTTGTAATGACTCACACAGTGGATAAGGATGTATATGTTCCAGGGGATTACTTAACATATACAGTAACCTTAGAAAATAAAGGACCTGGTCCAGCTAATGGTGTTGACTTTGAAGATAATTTAAAAGATATAATTGTTAAAACTACTAATGATGATGAGACAGCCTTTGATTTATCAACTATTGAAATAGTATCTTCAAGTATTGATCCTGAAGTAACTCAATCAGAACCTTTAAAATTAGAAGATGGTAAATTAACATCTTATATTGAAAATATGCCTAAAGATGGTAAAGTAACCTATGTATTTAAAGCTAAAGTTAGAGATGATGCAGTTGGTGAAATTATAAATAAAGCAGCCTTTGAATATACAGATAATGATGGAACTTTTAAACCATTTGACGAAAACAGTATAGAAGTTGAAACAAAACCAACAAATGCAGAAATTACAATAGCAAAGGAAGTTGATACTGAAGAATACATTGCAGGGAAAGACTTAACATATACTGTTACATTGGAAAATACAGGAACAGGAAATGCTAAAAATATTGAGTTAACAGATAAGCTATCAGAAATTCAAGCTGAATATGTTGATGGAACAACAGGAGATGTATTTGACTCTTGGAAGATTACACATGTTATTACTAAAAATTCAACTTTAGTAACAGATGTTACAAGTGTTTCTTCGTATGATGATTCTGATGATTCAACAGAAGATTTAGATGCATTAGTAATTGATATGGCTCCAAGTGATAAGATTGAATTTACAATAGTAGGAAAAACAAATGCAAAGGTAAAAGAAGGAGCAGTTAATACAGCAAGTTTTGAATATGAGAATAATGATGGAACTTTAGAAAAAGGAGAAGCTACAACAAAGGAAAGTATCCCATTATTAAATGATGGTGAACTTCTTTTAACTAAAACAGCCTTGAAAGAAGAAGTTGAACAAGGGGAATTTGTAGAATATGAAATTATAGTTAGAAATGTAGGGGAAACATATTTTTATAACTTCTTTGTGGAAGATAAAATCCCAAGTGGATTTGAATATGTGGAAGATACTACAGAAATGACTAGAGATGGTAGTGACGAAACCTTTGATACAGCTGATGATATTCTAGTTACAGGGGAACCTGTTGTTGGAAGAACAGTTAATTTTAGTAAGGTTAACTTAGCTCCAGGGGAATCTCTAAGAATAAGATATTTATTAAAAGTAAGCATAGGAACAACTTTTGGACAGTATAAAAATACAGCTTATGCACTTATTGATGGAGAACTAGTTTCAAATGAAGATTCAGCCATTGTAATTGTAACACCTGATGAGCTATTTGACACAGCTACAATAATTGGAAAAGTTTTTGAAGATATAAATGGAGACGGTTATCAAGGATTAGCAACTGCAGAAAAAATAAAAATCAAAGGTGGAATAACAAAGGACTATATCCCAAATTCATTAACTGTAGAGAAAAACAATGTAAAATTAAAATTAAATGAAAAAACAAACTCTCTTGTTAAAGGAATTATAGTGAATAAGTTAAATGGTATTTCAAAAAATAAAGTTATAGAAAAAAATGATAAATTAACATTGAGATTTTTAAGTAAAAGTAAGGATTGGTCACCTACAGAAATATCAACAAAGGCAGGAACTAATATATTAATTGATAAGTTTGGAAATATTAAAACTACCTATACAAAGGATAAGAAAAAGGGACTTAGTCAAGAAAACTTACTTGTTACAAGAAATACATATAAAAGTAAAAATAAAAATATCTATCTTCATGAAATAAAAATAGAAAATATAGGTGTTTATGAAGAAGGAATTCCAGGAGTAAGACTAATAGTCTTAGATGGAGTAGTTGTAGAAACAGATGAATTTGGTAGATACCATGTTCCAGATAAATGGGTGCTAGATAAAAAAGGTGAGAATTTCCTAGTAAAAGTAGATAAGGCATCAATTCCTGATGGAATGGAAATAATTACTGAAAATCCTTTAGTTAGAAGAATATCTCCTAATGGATTAAATAAATTTAACTTTAGTTTAAAAGAAAAGGAGGTAAAATAAGATGAAGAAAAATAAACTACTTATATTATCTATTTTAATCTTAGCCTCTGGTAAAGCAAATGCAATTAATGAAGATTATACTTTAATTGAAAGCAAAACTAATAATGCTCAAATTGAAAAACATAGTGAATCTTCAGGAAATAGAATTTATTTAAAAACAGGTGGAGCTATTTGGGCAACTTCAGATATATCAGAAATAGATCCAGAACTTATTTTAACTGTTGATGATGAGGTTGTTGTAAAAAGAGGTAAGTTAGAAAAGGAAATTAGTTTTTCTGTTCAATGTAATTATGGAAACTATATTGACCACTGGAAACTTGAAATTTTTGGAGAAGATGACGTTAATTTGTCATCTCCTCTAAAAACAATTGAAGAAAAGGTTTTATACAACAGTATGAATATTAAATGGGATGGGAAATATGATGGTAATTACAAATTAAGAGCAGGACATACTTTGCTATTTAGGTTAACAGCCTATGATGAAGAGAATAACTTTGATAAAACAAATACAGGTATAATTAACCTAGTAAGTAAAGAAACAGAAATAGATTTAAGTGATTTTGGAGAAGATGATTCAAAGGAATATGGAGAAGCTACTTTAAAATCTCACAACATCAAAGTTGCAACAGGGGTAGTTAGATTTACAGGAAGTAATTTATCAAGGGTTGATACAGTTGATGTGGGGGATAATTCCTATGATGTGGATAAGGAAATGTTCTCAGAGGAAGAGTATTATAAAAGTGGAGAATATGAAAAACCAATTAAAGTTAAGTATGAAAATGGAGAAACACAAGAATATACTATAAAGTTCAAAGTTAAGAAAAAACACTATATCCAAACAGGAATAGCAGATTTTTATATAGGGAAAAACAAGGTCAGTGGAAACAAAGAGCTTTTAAGTGTTGATGATGAATATGATGGAACTACATATGACAGTGGTCGTCTTTCTTATTTTGGGATTGGGAAATTAAGTGATAGAATGTCAGTTGTAGCTCAAGTTGATACAAGGGCTAATAAAATTTCAGATATGTTTAAGGATTTTACAGATGAGGATAATGATTCTATATTTGAAAGATTAGATGATGACAATAGTTTTTATCCAACTTATGGTGACGATTCCTATATAAGATACGAAGCAAATACCCAAGGAAAAATGTATTTAAATGTAAATTATGATAAGTCAAACTATACTTGGGGTAATTATAATACAGGACTTACAGGTACAACATTTAGTCAATATGACAGAAGCTTGTATGGGGCAAAAGTAGATTATAGAAGTAATGAAACTACAACTTATGGTGATGACAAATTAAATGTAATAGGTTTTGTTTCCAGTCCAAATTTAATTTCTTCCCATGAGGAATTTTTAGGAACTGGAGGAAGTTTATACTTCTTGAAAAATGGTGATGTTTCAGAGGGAAGTGAAAAGGTTTATATAAAATATATAAATGAAGATACTGGTCTTACTGAAAAAACTGTGTATTTAGAAGAAGGAAAAGATTATGAAATAGATGAATATCAAGGAAGAATAATATTAACTAAACCTTTATCAGATACATCAACTTCTAATGAAAGTTCAATAATAACAACTAATTTAACAAATGAATATAAAAATTATTTAGTAGTTGATTATGAATATATTCCTTCAGGAACAGATGAAATAGATAGTTCAATAGCTGGTGGAAGAGTTAAGACTTGGGTACATGACAGCGTTGGTATAGGAGCTACCTATGTTAAGGATACAGAAGATAGCACTGATTACACTATGCAAGGTGCTGATTTAACTTTAAAACTTAGTGATAACAGTTTTGTAACAACTGAATATTCAAAATCAGAGGGTACTCAACAAACAAGTAATTTATTCTCTTCAAATGGAGGTTTAAGTTTTAGAGAAATAACAAATCCAGTTGATGAAGATGAAGGGGGAGAAGCTAAAAGAGTTTATGGAGTTTTAAACTTACATGATGTTTCTTCTAATTACTTTAAAGGATTTGGAAGTGAAATAAGATTTTGGTATGAGGATAAGGATGCTAATTATTCCTACGCAGATCAAGATGATAATTTACACTGGGAAAACTATGGTACTGAGATTATTTTAAGACCAGATACTAAAAAACAAATTAAAATTTCCAAAGTTTCAACAGTTAAAAAGGATTTATTAGGAGATAAAGTTAAGGATCTTGAAGAAACAAGTGTTTCAATGGAATATTCTTTAACAGAGAAAACTTTAGTAGGAGTTGAAGTTGCAGAAATTAAAGAATTAAATGACGATGACAAATATGGAACAGGGGATCTTCTAGGAGCTAAAATAGAGCATGATTTCACAGACAATATATCTGTATATGCAAAGGCTCAAACTACTCTTAACAAGGATGACAACTATGAATCAAATGATTTATATACATTAGGTGGAGACTTTGACATTACTGATGATTTAAATTTAACTTTAGAAGGTGCCACAGGGGATAGAGGAGATACAACAGATACTAAATTAACCTATGATGTAACTGATGATTACAATGTTTACGTTGGATATACAAGTGAAAGTGGAGATACAAATGAAGATACAACAACATTTGGTCAAAGTATAAATATAACAGATAAAGTTGAATTTTATCAAGAAAATCAATTTGTTAGAGAAAATAATGATAAAGGAAATACTAATTCATTTGGTTTTGACTATGACAGAACAGATGATTACACTATGGGAGTAGCCTTTGGAATTGGAGAAATTGAAGCTGAAGATGACACAGATGATGTAAAAAGAAAATCATTAAGTGTATATCATAAAATTGATTTTGATAGAAGTATTATTAAAAACAAATTTGAATACATAGAATACAAGGGCACAGAAAAAACAACTGAATATGTTACAACAAATAGTATAAGCCATAAATTTTCAGATGAGTATAGAATAAGTGGAAAGTTTAATTATTCTATATCTAAAAATAAAACCTTAGACCAAACTTTAGAAAGATATTTAGAATCAAATATAGGGTTAGCTTACAGACCATCTTTTACAGATAAGTTAAATATGTTAACAAGATATACTTTCTTAATCGATGAAAGCGATACAGACAGAAATGTAAGTTATGAAGATGAAAAAAGTCATATATTTGAATTTGAAAATATTTATTCATATAATGCTAGGTTGGATTTAGGATTGAAATTAGCTTATAAACATAAAGAAAGTATTTATGATAGAGCCTCAGGATCAGAATACAGTACAAAAACTAATATATATCTAGTTGGTTTAAGATCAACATATAGAATTATGAAGGATTGGGATATATTTGGAGAATATCACTGGAAAGTGGATAGAGAATCAGATGATGTGAGCCAAGGTGCAATTCTTTCAGTTCAAAAATATATAAGTGAAAATTTAAGATTAGGAGTGGGATATAATTTTTCTAAGTTTGATGATGACTTAAGAAGAGATGATTATGACTCTCAAGGATGGTTTATAAATATAGTAGGTGTATTTTAA
>NZ_WJWY01000049.1 GCF_010367435.1 Fusobacterium sp. IOR10 | reverse complement strand
TAGTACCTTTGAGATTGCTGCTGTTGTAGTTGTTTTACCGTGATCGACATGTCCTATTGTACCAATATTTACATGGGTTTTACTTCTGTCAAATTTTGCTTTTGCCATTTTGTCCTCCTAAATTTTTTTATTTTATTGTTCAGATATTTTATTTTACCTTATATTTAAAAAAAAAGCCACACTTTCCTGGTTTTTTTGATAGTGTAGTTTTTGAGTGGTGGTGAGGGAAGGATTTGAACCTTCGAAAGCTGAGCTGGCAGATTTACAGTCTGCTCCCTTTGGCCACTCGGGAACCTCACCACAGTATTAAATTGTTATGGTACCCCGTAGGGGAATCGAACCCCTGTCTTCAGAGTGAAAATCTGATGTCCTAACCGTTGAACGAACGGGGCAAAAATAATGGTGCCGCTTACCGGAATCGAACCAGTCACCTACTGATTACAAGTCAGTTGCTCTACCAGATGAGCTAAAGCGGCATCACACACAAGAATGATTATAATCTATTTCCTATTTTTTGTCAACATTTATTTTCTTATTTTTAAAATTTTTATTTTAAAAATATTCCTCTCAATTCTTCTTCACTATAATTTCTTTTGGATTTCATATTTTTCAATAGTTCTATATTTTTTTCTATTTTTTCTTCTGTTTTAAATTTCCCAATAATTTCAACATTTTTTACATTTTTTAACTCTAAATAATTTTTTATTTTTAATAGTGACTCTTTAGATGCAGGTTTTACCCATGCTTCAGTTCCTTTTCTATCCAATGTATTTAATTGAAGTTTCCCATATTTAATTGAATTTAAAAATTCTGCTAATCCATCTAATTCTTTTTTTGTATTATTTATCCCCTCTATAATAAAAGTCTCTAATAAAATTTCCCCATTAAATTCTTCCCCTAAAGCTTTTAAGCCTTTTTTTATTTGGGAAATATCCAATTCTTCATAAGCTCTATTAATTTTTTTAAAAGTAGAATTATATACAGTATTTATTGTAGGTAATATTACGTCTAAATTTTTTATATCTTCTCTTAATTCTTTTTTCCAAAGTAATCCTGAATTTGTAATTAAAACTATTTTCTTATTAGTTGTTTTTTTCAACCAATTTATTATTTCTTTTAAATCTTTGTTCAATGTTGGTTCTCCACTTCCAGATAAAGTTATACAATCAAAATCTATGTTTTCCAAAGCATGAAGAACTTCTTTCTTCATTTCCTCCAAATTTATATAACTCTTTCTTTCCTTAATAAATTCTTTAGTTAGTCCACATTCACAAAACACACAATTCATATTACAAGTTTTAGAATTAACTACATCTATTCCTAATGATTTTCCCAATCTTCTTGAAGGAACTGGTCCAAATAAATATTTATACATAATTTTCACTCCTTTAATATTAAACTTACTTTAAATTATATACTAATTTCAAAATATAGTGTTAGAATTTTTTAAAATTGTACTACTACACTTATATCTAATTGACTATTAATTATTTATAAGGTAATATAATATTAGTTACCTTATATAGGGAGGCATTATGAAATTTTATGGAGAATTATTAGCTTTATTTACAGCTTTTTGTTGGACTAGTTCATCGTTAATATTTGAAAATGTAGCTAGAAAAACACATCCTCAAATTGTAAACTTTTTAAGAGTTTGCATAGGAACATTTATGATTGGAATTGTGTGTCTATTCACCAAAAGACATCTTTTTTTTCCACTTGATGTACCTTTAAATGACTTGGGATTACTTTTACTTTCAGGATTTATTGGAATGTTTCTTGGAGATTTTTTTCTTTTTAAAGCTTATGTCCAAGTTGGTGCTAGAATCACAATGTTAATAATGACTTTATCCCCTATAGTTGTAGCATTAATTGATTTTATTTTTTTAGGAGTAGAGCTGTCTATTTTTCAAATAGGAGCTATACTTATAACTTGTTTAGGAGTTATTATCGTTATCCTAAAACCAAATAATTCTAAAAATAAATTATCTTGCAATTTTTCTCCCAAGAGATTACTTTACGCTTTTTTAGCCACTATAGGACAATCTCTAGGAATCATTTTAACTAAACTTGGTTCATCTTCCTATGATTCCCTGGCAACAACTCAAATTAGACTTATAGCTGCTATTATGGGATTTGGAACTTTAATTATTATACAAAAAAGAGGACAAGAATTACTTCTTGTCCTAAAAAATCATAATAATATGTTTTTTATATATTGTGGTACTTTTACTTCAATTTTTGGGATTGCTGCACTTGTTGAATCTTTCAAATATTCAAATGCTTCTATTGCCTCAACAATATCTTCAATTAGTCCAATATTAATAATTCCCATATCCATTATTCTCTTTAAAGAAAAAATAAAAAAATATGAAATAGTTGGTGCCTTTATTTCTATTATCGGAATTTCAATTTTCTTTTTTTAAATTAAAAAATTTCACCTATCATACATCTAACAGAGCCCCCACCATAATATTCAATTGTTTTTACGTCACTTGTAATTATTTTAGTGTGTTTTAATATTTCTTCCTTTTGTTTTTTAGTTAAAATATTATAGGCTGTTTGAGACATTACCATAAAATTTCCAACTTTTCCTTTAAGTTCCAAAATATTTCCCAAATAATTTTTCACTTGATTTAATGAAATCTCCACTACTTTTTTACCTGAACCTAATAATTCATTTCTAACCATTTCCCTTTCCCTTAGACTTATAATGGCCTCTAAGCATACAATGGCAACTTTATCCCCTATTCCCATTAAAACATTTGTATGGTAAATAGGAACCCCATCTTGTTTAGCTTCAAAAGGAATAGCTTTATACCCTAAATTCTTGCAACATTTTAAAAACAATTTTTTATTTGATCTTTTAGAGATACAACAATAAGCCTTTTTAGATTTTCTATCTAAAACTACACTTCCTGTTCCCTCTAAAAAAATATTTTCTTTAACTTTATAACTATAATCAACCACTTTAACTTTATCTTTCCCTATTATATTAAATAAATATTCTTTAAATTTTTTCACTTCTTCTCTTCTATTTTTAGTATACATAGGATAAAGAACTAATGAATTTTCATGGGAACTAAACCAATTATTTGGAAATATACTATCTGGTGTTTTTTCAAGTAAAGTATCTTGGGCAATGTTTACTTGAATTCCATTTTCCTTTAGTTTATCTACAAATAAATCAAATTCCTCTAAGGCTTTTTTTTGAATTTCCTCTTCACTTAAATCTCCAGTATTTTGGTAAATATTATCCTTTGCTGTTTCCTTGTTATAATTAAATCCTATTGGTCTAACCATAAAAATTCTATTTGTTAACTGCCTTGTCATTTTTCCTCCTGATTTTTTAAATTTCTTTTATAATTTAAAAGCATAAGGAAGTAGTTCTTCTATTGTATATAATTTATAATCTTTGTTTAAATTAGCTAAAATAATAATAGTTTCATTGTTTGAAAATTCCCTTATAACCTGTCTACATGCTCCGCAAGGTGACACAGGTTCCTTTGTATCTGCAACTATACAAATAACTTTTATTTTTTTCATTCCATTGGAAATTCCTGAAAATACAGCACTTCTTTCTGCACAATTGGACAAGCCATAGGAACCATTTTCAACATTTACACCTTTATATATATTATTATTTTCATCCACAACAATAGCTCCAACCTTAAAATTAGAATATTTAGCATAAGCATTTTCTCTAGCTATTATTGCTGTTTCAATATAAGATAATATTTGTTTTTCACCCATATATCCTCCCTATTTTATAAAGCTATACTTGCTTTCTTTTCCTATTAATAATTTTTTTATTGTATCTGCTATATCAGAAAAACTTTCCCTCGTTCCTATATTACCACTTTTAATATCTTTTGAATAGGCTAAAATAGGTATATATTCCCTTGTATGATCTGTTCCTTTAAATGTAGGATCACATCCATGGTCTGCTGAAATTATTAACAAATCTGAGTCTTTCATATTCTCAATAATTTCAGGAATATATCCATCAAATTCTTCTAAAGCTTCCTTATATCCCAAAGCATTTCTCCTGTGTCCATACTTTGAATCAAAATCAACTAAATTTGTGAAAATTAATCCCTTTGTATTTTCTTTTATAGCAGCTATTGTTTTCATAATTCCATCTAGATTATCCCTATTACTTCCCTTATTTTCTGTTATTCCTTTACCTGCAAAAATATCATTTATTTTACCTATTCCAACTACATCTAAATTATTTTCCTTTAAATCATCTAAAAGAGTCCTTCCTAGGGGTAGAACTGAAAAATCATGCCTATTTGAGGTTCTTGTATAATTTCCATTTTCTCCAATAAATGGTCTTGCTATTACCCTTGCAACTGGAGATTTTTCATTACATATTTCAAGTGCTATTTTACAAGCTTTATATAGTTCATCTAGGGGAATTTTTTCTTCATGAGCTGCTATTTGAAAAACTGGATCAGCACTTGTGTATACTATATAGTCTCCATTTTCACTTGCTTTATCCCCATAATCATTTATTACCTCTGTTCCTGAATAGGGTAAGTTACATAATATTTTTCTTCCTGTTCTTCTTTCAAATTCTTCTATTGTGCTTTTAGGAAATCCATTTGGATAAGTTGGAAAGGGATTTTCTGTCACAAGCCCTGCTATTTCCCAGTGCCCTGTTGTTGTGTCCTTCCCTTTAGCTAGCTCTCTTGCTTTCCCATAGAGCCCAATTGGATGATCTGTTCTTGATACTCCCTTTATATTAATAATATTACCTAAGCCTAATTTTCCCATATTTGGTAAATTTAGTCCCCCTGTTATTTCTCCAATATGTGCTAAAGTATTCGATCCTACATCTCCAAATAATTTAGCGTCAGGTAACTCTCCAACTCCTGCACTATCTAGTATGATCATTATAACTCTTTTTATAGTGTTCATTGTATTCTCCCTTAATTTTATTATTTTTATATATTCACAGTATGAATTTCAAATATAACCTTTTTTTCTAAAGTTTTTTTATCAGAAATAGTAAAGGCTTCCTTTATAAAATTTATTGATGTATCTAAATTTTTCTCATTATTATATTGCAGTTTTCCTAGAACTTCTCCTTTTTTAACAGGGTCTCCTGTTTTTTTACAAAGAATAACTCCCACAGAATGATCTATAACCTCTTCTTTAGTCTCTCTTCCTGCTCCTAAAACCATCCCTGCTTTTCCAATTTTTTCAGCTTCTATTCCTTGAACCCATCCTGACTTACCTGATTTAATTAAATATTCGTACTTTGCTCTAGGTAACAATGAATAATCCTCTGTTAGATTAGGATCTCCCCCTGCATATTCTATAAAATCCTTTAGATGTTTAATTGCTTTTCCTGATTCTATAACTTCTCTAACTTTTTTCTTTCCCTCTTCTAAATCTTTAACATCTCCTTTTATCATTAAAGCTACAGCAGTTAAAGTTTCCACCAATTCTGTGAAATCCTTAGGACCTCTCCCTTTGAGAGTTTCTATTGCTTCTATAACTTCATTTGAGTTTCCAACTGCTAACCCAAGAGGCTCATCCATATTAGTTAAAACTGCTGCAACCTTTCTTTTAAAACCTTCCCCTATATCCAACATGGACTTTGCAAGTTGTCTTGCTGAGTCTATATTTTTCATAAAGGCTCCAGAGCCAACTTTCACATCTAAAATCAATCCATCTGAATAAATTGCTAATTTTTTACTCATTATTGAGCTAGCAATTAATGGTATACTCTGAACTGTAGCTGTTACATCCCTTAAAGCATAAATCTTTTTATCCAAAGGAACTATTTTATTTGAAGCTTCCATAATGCCAGTTCCTGTAATATTTGTCATTTTTATTAATTCTTCCTTTGATTTTGGGAAAGTAAAGCCCTTTATAGACTCAAATTTATCTATTGTTCCCCCTGTATGACCTAAACCTCTTCCAGAAAGTTTAGCTGTTCCTATATTGAAACTAGCAAATAAACCAGCTAAGGCTATTGTTGTTTTATCCCCTACACCACCTGTTGAATGTTTATCTATTAAAAAATTTTCAACACCAGTAAATTTTATACTTTCCCCACTATTTACCATTTTTTCTGTAAAGATTTCCAATTCTTCTTTACACATTCCTTTAAAATAAACTGCCATTAAGAAGGCTGACATTTGATAATCTGGAATTTTTTCATTTAAGTATCCGTCTAAGAAAAAACTAATTTCTTCCTTGGAAAGTATTTTCCCATCTCTTTTATTTTGTATTATATCCACTGCTCTCATAATAAAAACCTCCTATATTTATCTATCTTCTTTAATTATAGTACATATTTCATTAAAATAAAAAGCAGGTCTATAATTTACCTGCTTTTCTTATTTTTATTGGGTCTATAATATTTGGTGTTGGTATTTGTAAAAATACTAATGCCTTTATTTTTTGCAAAAAAAAATTGAGACAAATAAAAAAATCCGTTACAATTAAGTTGCGACACCAAAAGAAAGG
>NZ_WJWY01000048.1 GCF_010367435.1 Fusobacterium sp. IOR10 | reverse complement strand
GCTAAAGATTTTACTGTTTCTCCTTTCAACCTTCTTTCATAAATTTCTATTTTTTGTTTATTTGTTAATTTGGACATAAGAAATGCACCCTCCATCTTATTTGTCTAAGATTTTGGGTGCACTACAATTGTAGTCTTTTTTTTTATTTAGTTCCGAAAATTCTATCTCCACAATCCCCAAGTCCAGGAACTATATAGCAATTTTCATCTAATTTTTCATCAATTTTAGCTGTATAAATTGGCACATCAGGATGAACCTCTTGTACTTTAGCTAAACCTTCTGGAGCTGAGATTAAACACATAAATGTAATATCTTTTACTCCTTCTTTTTTCAAGTAATCTATTGCATAAATAGCTGATCCACCAGTGGCTAACATAGGATCTACAAGTATTACTTGTCTATCTTTAATGTCTAAAGGAAGTTTACAATAATAATAAACTGGTTGCATAGTTTCTTCGTTTCTGTATACTCCTATATGTCCAACCTTTGCTGTTGGTATTAAAGATAGGATACCATCTACCATCCCTAGCCCTGCTCTTAAAATTGGTACAACTGCAACTGCTTTGTCTTTAAGCACATATGCCTTTGTTTTTTGAATTGGAGTTTCAACTTCAATCTCCTCTAATTCTAAATCCTTAGTTGTTTCATAAACCATTAATTTAGCTATCTCATTTAAATTTTCTCTAAATGTTTTTGTATCAGTGTTCTTGTCTCTTAAATGTGTAAGTTTATGCTCGATTAATGGATGTTTAATTTCAACTACTGCCATAGATCTCCTCCTGAATTATATATAAAAAATTTCATAAAAAAGCAGGACACAAGTCCTGCTTTTTCCTGCATCTTATTTATTAAGCTTATATTTTTTGTTGAATTTGTCAACTCTACCAGCAGTATCTAAGAACTTAGCTTTACCTGTGTAGAATGGATGACATTTTGAACATACTGCTATTTTCATATCTCCTTTAGCATAAGTAGATCTAGTTTGAAACTTTTCTCCACAAGTACATTCAACATTAACAATTTTATAATCTGGATGTATTCCTTTTCTCATTTCTTACCCTCCTTCAATAATAGACTTATTAATTTCACAAGAAATTGTATCATATTCCCCTTTAGTTTGCAAGTTATTTATTGATGTCTACAAAATTTTATAAACTTTTTTTCTTTCAGTTGAATTTTCATATTTTTCATGTATAATTATATCAAGGAGGATTTTATGAAAACAAAATTTTATGCTTATTTTTTAACTGAATCTAAAGAAAGTAATATAGTTGAAACTTGGAATCAGTGTAAAAATGAAACATCTGGTAAAAAAGCAAGGTATAAATCTTTTAAAACATATAAAGAAGCAGAATCTTGGTTAAAATCAGGAGCTGAATATGAAAAAAAAATAAAAGCGACTCCCCCGATATTAAAAGATGGTATTTATTTTGATGCAGGTACTGGTAGAGGAATTGGTGTTGAAGTTAGGGTTACTTTAAAGAATGGTGAGTCAATCCTTTCAAAATATTTTCCAAGCTTAGAAATAAATGAATTTGGAAATTACCTTACAAAACCAGGAAAAACAAATAACTTTGGAGAATTGGCAGGAATGTATCTTGCTTTACATATAGCAATTGATGAAAAAATAATGTGTATTTTTGGAGATAGTTCTCTTGTTATTAATTATTGGTCTAAAGGTATTATTAAAAATTCAGTGTCACAAGAAACCCAAAGACTTGCACAAAAAGTTAAAATTAAAAGGGAAATATTTGAAAAATTAGGAGGATCCATAGAACATATTTCTGGGGATTTTAATCCTGCTGATTTAGGATTTCACAAATAGGAGGACAGCTATGAACGAACTTATTATTTTTTCTCCAGAACACTTATTTAGTATTCTGGCTTATTCTTTATTTTTTATTTTATTAATATTCATTGGGAATTTATTTTCAAAGCGTGTTTTTTCAAACACTTTAGGAATTATTATTCTTGTTATAAAATGTATTGAACTTTTTATACGGCACACTGTATATTTTGAAAGTATACATAATCTATTACCTCTTGAGCTCTGTAATGTTGCACTTATACTAGCTATATTATCTATAATTTTTAAATATAATTTTTTATTTCAGTTAGTCTTCTATTTTTCAATTGGAGCTTTCTTTGCAATAATATTTCCTGAAGATATTCCAAAATTTTATGATTTTAGAAATATAAGTTTCTTTCTAACTCATTTCTTTATTATTTTTGCAGCTTGGTATGAAATTATATATTTTCACTTTAAGCCTAACATTAAAGGGTTATTTTCATCATTTATAGTACTTAATATACTTATAATTATTTCTCTTAAAGTAAATAATTTACTTGGAACAAATTTTATGTTTACAAATGCAAAGCCAGATGTAGCATCATTCTTAGTATATTTAGGCCCTTGGCCATATTATATTTTTGCAACTGAATTTATTTTTATATTCTTAGGATATATTTATGCATTCCCATTTAGAAAAAAAAGACTAAAATATTATTTTTAAATTATAAAGACTATATTACTATTAGTAATATAGTCTTTATAATTTTATTATGGAAACATTCCTTAATTTTTTAATTTTCTCTAAATTCTCATCACTTAATTGAACCTTATAAAAAACCTTATCATTAAATCCCTTTTCTAATATGTTATCATGATTACATATTATCTTATCTATTTCTGAAACCTTATCATAGTTAAATTCCAGTAGATAAATCTCTTTTTTTATGTATTCTATTATTTCTGAAGCTTGAACTGCTAGTTTTGCTGTTTTAGCATAGGCTCTAACTAATCCCCCTGCTCCTAATTTTATTCCACCAAAATATCTTGTAGCTATCACTACTACATTATCTATATCCATATAGGTTAATATTTCTCCCATTGGTTTTCCTGAGGTTCCCTTAGGTTCCCCGTCATCATCAACTTTAAAATATTCTTGACCATTTTCAATGAGTTTATAGGCACTACAATTATGAGTTGCATCCTTATATTTGTTTTTAATTTCAGCTATATACTCTTCTGCTTCTTTTTTTGTTGAAACTGGTTTTATATGTCCTATGAATTTAGATTTTTTTTCTTCAAATTCTATTCTTTTAATTGACTTTATTGTATTCATTGTATCCTCTCTTTTTATTTATCTATTAAATTTAGATTTTTCATAAGTATTTTAATTTCACTGTAAAATAATGTTAAAGCTACAAGAAAATAAAAAAATATAATATCTAATAAATCTATATTAAAGTTTATTTTTAAGGATAAAAAAGGAACCTTACTTAAAAATTTTAATATTACAATTATAAAATTGTATACTTCTTCTAAAAACCATCCCATTCCAAATTTTAAAATAATACTTGGAACTAGAAAGGAAATAAATCCTAAAAAAATGAAAAAACTACCTAAGGGAGTTAATATTATATTAGAAATAAAGGCTAATATTGAAATACTTTTAAAATAATATAATGTTAAAGGTGTCAATATTATTTGAAGCATTAAAACAAAAATAAAAACGTTGATCCCAAATTTATACTTAATATCTTTATCTATTTTTATTTTAGGATAAATAAATAAAATTGAAAACAAGGATATATATGACATTAAAAAAGAAATATTTCCAAAGGAATTTGGATATATAATTATTGATGTAATAAAGGCAAAGGCCAAAGACTTTTTCAAATCTATCTTCTCATAAAAAAGATTACTTCCTATATAAATACTTCCCATAATATAAGCTCTAATAACTGATGGACTTAATTTTATAGATAATATATACATTGTTAAAAATAAAAAAATACATGAATATTTTATTTCTTTTTTTAATTTTAAAAAACTAAATATATAGGTTAATAAACCTATAATTATCCCAATGTGTAGCCCTGAAATAGCTAATAAATGAGAAGCACCTGAATAACGAAACATTTCTTTTATATCTTTATATACATATCTACTTTCCCCTAAAATAACTCCATTTAAAAGATTAGAACATCCATTTGAAATATAATTTTTTGTTCGATTTAGTTTTTTATTCATATAAATTTTAAATTTATTACCTTTTATTTTTTCTTTTTTCAAAACTTCAACTTCTATAAATCTTTCCTTTACATATAAAACTTTCCCTGTAATATTATATTCCCCGTCTCCTAACTTTTCCACAAAAACATACTTATTTTCAAAGGGAAGTTTGTTATTTAATTTTTCAAGTTTTCCATAACCATTAACAATATTGCTTTTAAAATTTATGAGGTTTCCTTGACTTATCTCTGAGAAATCCACAAAAAATACTACCCTAATTATAAAAATCAGGGGGAATATATAAATGGATAACTCTTTTCTTTTCTTTATAAAAAATAACCACAATAAAAATAATATTATTAATATAATAATCAAGTTTAAACTAGTAAAATATAATAATGCCTCTAATATAAAAATCTCTATTACAACAATATATATTCTTTCCATAAATAACCTCTATTAAAAATTATCTTTTTTCTCTTCATATTTATAATAAAATACAAAAGAAATTATAAAAGCCACAATTGCAAACATAGCTGTCATATATATTCCATTTTTATTTACTCTTCCTGTATTACTTCCAAAAACTAAAATAAATGGCAACAATAATATTGAAACCATAAAGGCCATTTTCAAGAAAAACCCTTGAATTCCAAAACAAATTCCCTCTATTTTATTTCCAGTTTCTTCCTTAATGTTGTTACTAATTTCACTTAACATTGCTGGTGGGAATATAAATGCTCCCCCTGCAACTGGTATCCCAATTAATGCAAATATTGCAAAGCCAAATGATTCTGGAATTCCTTTTCCAAGAAATAATAACATCCCTGTAAATACCATTAACAATAAAAGATCAAATAACATAATTTTCCTATATCCTATTTTTTTTGCTAATTTATTTGTTGGATAAAAGAAAAGAGCAGACATTCCAAATAGCAGTGCAGATGCTATTGTAATTTGAGTTTTTCCATATCCCATAATATCTTCCACATAATAATTCATAGTAGCTCTAAGAGTATTAAAACCAACAAAGAAAAATAATAATCCAAATAAATAAAAAATAAAATTTCTATATCCAGCTATTATTAAAATTGTTTCTTTAAAGGAAATCTTAGAAACCTTTCCCTTTGAATATTTTTTTTCTGAGACTCCAAAAACAGTTATAAAACCACCTAAAGAAGCAATTATACTTAAAATTATTACCATACCTCTTATTCCAAGTAAAGTATCTCCCTTTCCAATCATTTTTATTAAAACTCCTGGTAATATCATTGCTATTGCTGTGTATATTAGTCTAAACACTGATTGCCAAGTTGATAAATTTAATCTTTCTTCCATAGTGTTTCCTATTTCTGGAATTATTGCATTATAAGGAGCTCCAACTATAGTATAAAAAGTAAAAAACAAAGATCCAACTACAGCTAAATAAATAAAAGATGCTGTAGGTGAAGAAGTTGGCGGATAAAAGAAAGCCACTGTCATAATCCCTAAAGGAATACTCCCAACAGCAATAAATGGAACTCTTCTTCCCCATTTAGTGTCTATTTTATCTGAAACATATCCCACCACAGGATCAGTAACCATATCAACTATTCTAGAAATTGCCAAGGCTATTGAAATAAATATTGGAGGCATTATTACATTTAACCCAGAACTCTCTGGAGGCAAATAAAAATATAATATCCATTGAGCAAATATTTGATCCACTATAGCATAACTTACTCCCATTCCATAAAAAATCTGTGTTTTTTTATCTAATTTCATATTCATCTTTCCTTTTCATTAATGGTATTTTTCTATCCTCGTAATTATTAATCATTCTATAAATTAAACTAGATTCCTCGTTTAATTCTAAATATCTTAATTGTTCAACTGATAACTTTTTTTTAATATTTTTTAAGGATGTTAATATTTGAATATTACTGTTCTCTAAATCATCCTTTTTTTCTTTTTTTAATTTATTTAAATAAGTTCTTCCTTTATCTGAAAAACCTAGTATTCTAATATATGGAAGTTCTTTTTTCAATTTTATTGTATCTTCCTTTGTTATAGAAAGTAAAATATGAATTAAAATTCTTTGAGTTCTTCCTATTGTATATCTTTTAGTCATTAAATTTTTCATAAAAATCTCATAGGAAGATGATTTTAATGCCATTTCATAAATTCTATTTTCAAAACCAACTTCAATGTCTTGAATATCTTTCAACACTTCTCTTTTTGAAATTATAGCATATCTAATCAAATTATAAAAATGTGATATATCAACTAACTTTTTATTTTTCTTATTTTTTAATATTATTTCCTTTGAATTTTTAGAGATAAAATTTTCTATGTCTTTGTCTTCTTTTAATAATTTTCTAATTCCTGTTGCACTTAATATATTCCCTGTGGAAATTGAAGAATGATATCCTTTCCCTTCCCTTTTTAGAGTTTTAACCTTCATATCTAATTTTAATGTCTTAATTGTCCTTAAATATTCTATTCCTAAAATATCATTTGATTTAATTTCATATTCTTCTCCTAAATAATTTTTAATTTCTTTATTATAGGCTGTTGGATAGGAATCTCCATCTTTAAGATTTTTTTTCACATTTCCAATAAAATTAGAATTGCTTTCTAATTTTATAACCTCTTGAAGTTTATCTAAATTATCACTTTCTGAACCAAAAACTATTTCATCAGACCTTAGTTCCTTTAAAATATTTATAGAACCTCTAGCAAAAATTTCAGCACTTTGTGTTGAATAAAAAACTGGTAACTCCACTACTATATCTAAACCTTCTAACAAAGCCATTTTGGCCCTATCCCATTTATTAATGAGAGCTGGTTCACCCCTTTGTACAAAGTCTCCACTCATAACTCCTATGACTATATCCCCTTGTTTTCTAGCATAATCTAAATGTAGTTTATGCCCATTATGAAAAGGATTATATTCCACAATAATTCCAATTGACTTCATTTATCCCTCACTTTCATAAAATTTGGTTTCTAGCATTACAATCATTTTATCTTATTTAACTTGATTTTACAAGTTTTAAGGATTTTAGTTTTTTTTATTTTTCCAAAAAATAAAAAAAAGATTGGCAAGTACTTATCCTCCCAGAGGGCTGCCCCCCAAGTACTTTCAGCGTTTATGAGCTTAACTTCTAGGTTCGGTATGTTACTAGGTGTACCCTCATAG
>NZ_WJWY01000047.1 GCF_010367435.1 Fusobacterium sp. IOR10 | reverse complement strand
ACATCCTTTCTTTTGGTGTCGCAACTTAATTGTAACGGATTTTTTTATTTGTCTCAATTTTTTTTTGCAAAAAATAAAGGCATTAGTATTTTTACAAATACCAACACCAAATATTATAGACCCTTTTATTGTTAAGGCCAACATCTTCTTATACAATATTTATGCAGCAGGTAGGAAGAGGGTTAAGACTTTGTGAAGGTAAGACTAAATTAAGAATACTTGATTTTGTAGGAAACTATAAAGGAGCAGAACTTAGGTGTAATTTTTTAACTGGAGAGACAAGAAAGGGAGGCAAACAATTATTACCTACTGATGAACAATTTATTTTACCTGAAAATTGTACCTCAAATTTTGATTTTCAATTAATAGATAATTTAACAGAAAAAAGAAATTTAACAGAAAAGAAATTTCTTAGAAATATATTAATTGAAGAGTATAAAAAAATAAAAGAAGATTTAGGAAAAGTACCAAGTCTTTTAGATGTATATACATATAGTGAAGAAAAAATATATACATATATAAAAGAGTTTGGATCATGGGATAATTTCCTTTTAGAAGCAGGAGACTTAGAAGAATATAAAAAATTATACAAAATTTCTTCTCAAGATTTTTTAAAATATTTAGAGCAAACTCGTATGACAAAATTATATAAATTGGCATTATTTCTTTCTTTATTTAAAGGGAAAGTAAAACAAAGGGTAACAGCAAAAGAGATAGGATTATCTTTTAAAGAGTTCTATAGTGATAAAAATAATGCATTGGAATTAACAAATAAAAAACATGAAGGCTATAAAAACTGGGAAGCAATTAAATTTTTTGATATAATAGCAGAAGATTATCCTATTAAACACACTACAGGAGAAGTAGAAGGAGCAAAGTTTTTTAAGTATGATAAGAAAAATAAAATATATTCATTAGATAATTCATTATATGCTGAGATAAAAGAAGATGAGAAGTTACATAAAGATATTTTAGAAAGAATAGAATTAAAAAGAAGAGGATATCTAAATAAAAAATTTAATATAAAATTATAGAAAGGAAGACAATGAGTAAAGAATACTATAATAAAAATACAGAAGAATTTTATAAAAATACAATAAATGCTAAAATGAATGAAACCTATGATATTTTTGAAAAATATTTAAAGGGAAATAAAATATTAGATCTAGGTTGTGGAAGTGGAAGAGATAGCCTTTATTTTTTAAATAGAAAGTATAATGTAACTGCTCTAGATGTTTCTGAAAACTTAGCAAAAAAAGCAAGTAACTTAATAGGGCAAGAAGTTATAATAAAAGATATGTTAGATATAGATTATATAAGTGAATTTAATGGTATATGGGCATGTGCATCTATTATACATATTAAAAGAAATGATATTTTAGATATGTTTAAAAAATCCTATAATGCTTTAGAGGAAGAGGGAATATTCTATTCATCATTTAAATATAGAGATAGTGACTATGAAAAATGCGGAAGATCATTTACTTGTTTCAAAGAAGAGGGAATGGAAGATCTATTAAAATTAACAGATTTTAAAATAATAAAAATATGGAAAACAACAGACGTTAGACCAGGAAGAGATACAGAATATTGGTTAAATATATTACTTAAAAAATAAAGTGTTGATAAATAGAAAAATATGAAGTATTCTTTTAGTAGAGAGGTTACAATAAATTTAGGAGGTGTAGTTATTATGGAAGCTATATTTAATAGAAGAAGTGTTAGAAAATATACGAATCAAGCAGTGGAAGAAGAAAAAATCATTAAACTTTTAAGAGCAGCCATGCAAGCTCCATCAGCAGGGAATCAACAACCATGGGAGTTTATAGTTGTGCAAAAAAAAGATACTTTAAAAGAACTTTCTGTAACAAGTCCTTTTGCAAAATTTGTTGAAGATGCAGCTATAGCAATAGTTTTATTATCAAATGAGGAAAGATTAAAATATCCTGAAAATTGGCAGCAAGATATGGGAGCAGCAGCTGAAAATATTTTAATAGAAGCTACAGATTTAGGATTAGGAGCAGTTTGGCTTGGAGTAGCACCCTTTGAAGAAAGGGAAAATCATATTGAAGATATCTTTCAATTAAATGAAAATTTAAAGCCTTATTGTGTAATTGCTTTAGGTTACCCAATGGAAGGATCAGAAAATAAATTTATTGATAGATATGATGAAAAAAGAGTACATTTTGAGAAAATTTAAAATTAAAATACTTTAAATGAAAAGGAGAAATATGAAATACAAAGTTGCATTTATATGTGTTCACAATTCTTGTAGAAGTCAAATGGCTGAAGGATGGGCTAAAAAACTAGCCAGTGATATTTTTGAAGTTTATTCTGCTGGAACAGAAAATTATGGGGAAGTTAAACCTCTTGCAGTGGAAGTTATGGAAGAAGCAGGAGTTAGTATGAAAGATCATAGGCCAAAATTACTTTCAGAAATTCCTTCTAAAGTTGACATATTAATAACAATGGGATGCAATGTTGTTTGTCCATATATTCCAAATAAATATAAGGTAGATTGGGGACTTGATGATCCTTCTGGAGGAACTATAGAAGACTTTAGAAAAACAAGAGACCTTATAAAAGTAAAAGTAGAAAAATTAATACAAATGGTTAAAAATAAAGAAATAAAACTTTAATAAATTTAAAGTTACCTAAAAAACATTTGATTTATACTAATTAATAGTAAAATTAGGTGTTTTTTATTTATAATTGATTTTTCAATGTATTAGAGTATAATTATAATGAACTTTAAAATATTTTATATAAGGAGAATTGTTATGGAAAGTGTATTAAAGTATAGTTTGATATTTTTAAGTTGCAGTATAATAGGATGGGTTATAGAAATAATCTATAGAAGATATTTTGGAGAAAACAAAAAATTTATTAATCCTGGATTTTTATTTGGTCCATATTTACCTATATATGGATTTGGAGGAATAGTCCTATATATATTATCTAATTTTCAAATAGACAATGTAAGTAGATTTTTCCTAATTGCAGGGGCTATGACCCTAATAGAATATATTGGGGGATATATTATTTTAAAATACTATAAAGTTAGATTATGGGATTATAGAAATGAAAAATTTAACCACCAAGGATTAGTTTGTGTTAAATATAGTTTGTTTTGGGGGATACTAGGAGAAATTTTCTACATATTTCTATATTTTAAAATAATAGATAGCGTGGAATTTCTTTATTCAAACTTAAGTTTCTCATATTTTTTAGGAATGTTCTTTGGATTTTTCATTGTGGATATTGTTATAAAGTTTAATTTAATGAATATATTAAAAACTGCAATAGATGAAATAGAAAACACAGAATTTGCTTTGAATATGGATACTTTTAGGTTGAGAGTTAAGGAAAGAAGAAGAAAAATTAATTTGGGATTTAGACTGATACCTACCTTTCACAATATTAACATTAAAGAGGTAGTTAAAGAAATTTCCAAGGAAAAAATTAAAAACATAAAAAAGAATAGAAATAAAGAAAATTAGATTAAAAAATAGAGAGGCTAATAATTATTAGCTTCTCTATTTTATGTAAATTATTAATCAGTTGATAAACTAGGTGCATATATTAAATTCATACGTGGTATGGAACTTATTTTATCAAAACCCTTAATGTTTTCAGTGTTGTATTTAAATAAAAGAGCCTTATGTTTGTTTCTAGGGTGGATGAACACACGGCTTTTAGCAGCACTTCTAGCTTTAATAGTAGCTTGAAGGGCGTCAATTATTTCCATAGGAAATTTAGTGTCCAAATGAGCACTTAAAATATATTTAATAGGGTATTTTTTTAGATTTTCAATGTTATTACAATAGTCCATTAAAGAAATTCCCTCATCATAATACATCCAAAGGCTAGAAGCCACAGCATCACTTGAAAATAGAATTCTAGTTTGGTAGTCAAAGGCAACCATTTGTCCAAGGGTATGTCCAGGAATTTTATTAAACTCAACTATTCTATCTCCCAAATCAAATTTAACTTTATCTTCCATGGGAATAAATTTCTTAGTTGTTTTAGAAACATATTCTTTCCCATTAAAATCTTCAGGCCAAATATATTCCTTTTTTAATTTATCATATCTTTTTTTCATAGTTTCAATCATTAATTCTTTTTCTTTTTCATATCGAGAATATGTTTTAAGATCGTTTTTATTAATATAGATTTCATTATATAAATAATTTCCTCCAGTGTGATCAAGGTGACCGTGACTGTTAACAACAATAAGGGGTAGATCAGTAATTTTCTCTACAACTTTCTTTGAATTATAAAAGCCAAAACCAGTATCAATTAACATTGCTTTTTTTGTTCCAAGCAATAGTGTCAAATAATTTCCACCAAGTTCTAAAATTCTGTAGGTATTTTTTTCAATTTCTGTAATTTTAAATATCTCTTTTGTATCCAAAATAACTCTCTCCTTTTATTTTTTTTCTTATTATACAATTAATTTCCAAAAATTAAAAGTATTTGTGTTAAAATTAAGTATAAAATATTGATAATGTGTTTTTAAGTTGACTTATGTAGATAATTAGTATACAATTTGACTATCTTTTAATAAAAATATAAAAGCACATTAGGTTTTTCTAATGGAAAAAAACCTTGAAAAGTGCTATAATATGGGAGATAAAATGTTAAAAAAACAAATTGCAGAAATAGGAGAAATAATATGATTGTAAATATATTTTTAGTAGTATTAGCTTATGTATTAGGTTCAATACCTAATGGAGTTTGGATTGGTAAAACTTTTAAAGGGATAGACATTAGAACAGTGGGAAGTAAAAACTCAGGTGCAACAAATGCCTATAGAAATTTAGGTGCTAAGTATGGAATTGCCACTTTGTTACTAGATGCTCTAAAGGGGTTTTTACCTGTATACATTGCATATAAAGTAGGAGCAAATTCAAGTTTCATAGTTTTTATGGGACTGATAGCAATATTAGCTCATTCTTTTTCTTGCTTTTTAAATTTTAAAGGTGGAAAGGGAGTAGCAACAAGTTTAGGAGTATTTCTATTCTTATCTCCAAAGGGAGTTTTAGTTGCTTTAGTAGGTTTTTTAATAGTTCTTTACTTTACAAGATACGTGTCGTTATCATCTGTTACAGGTGCTGTAATACTACCAATAATGGTGTATATATTACCTGTTAGAGAAGGAGTTGATAAAGGAACTCTTTGTGTTTTAGTTACAATAATAGGAGCCTTTGTTATATACAAGCATAAGGCAAACATTTTTAGATTGCTTAACGGAACAGAATCTAAAATAGTTTTTAAATAAAGAGAGGTTACCAATGGAAAAAATAGTAGTTGTTGGTTGTGGAAGCTGGGGAACAGCATTAGCGTTAACCTTAGCTAGAAAAAAATGTTATGAAATTCATATGTGGGAACACAAGAAAGAAGTAGCAGAGGAATTGCAAAGGACAAGGGAAAACAAACTATTAAAAGGAGTAACATTACCAGAAAATATTTATATTACCAGTGATAAAGAAAATTTGTTAAAGGATGCAAAAGCAGTTATTTTTTCAATACCTTCCCAAGCTTTAAGAAGTGTAGTAAGTGTCTTTGCTGACCAATTGAGATCTGATTTAGTAATAGTTAATACTGGAAAAGGTCTTGAAATATCAAGTGAAATGAGATTATCAGAGGTTATTAAGGATGAAATTTTAGGAAAGTATCACAAAAATATAGTTGTATTATCAGGACCAACTCACGCAGAGGAGGTAGCAAATGATTTACCTACAACAATTGTTGCATCAGGACAGTTGGAAAAGGCAAAAATAATTCAAGAAATTTTTAATTCTCAAAAATTTAGAGTTTATGTTAATGAGGATATGATAGGAGTTGAACTTGGAGGAGCTGTAAAAAATTGTATAGCCCTAGGAGCTGGGATAGCAGATGGTTTAAAATTTGGAGACAATACAAAGGCAGCTTTAATAACAAGGGGAATTAGAGAAATGATAAGATTTGGAGAAGCTTGTGGAGCCAATCCTAAAACTTTCAATGGACTATCAGGAATAGGAGACTTAATAGTTACTTGTGCAAGTAAACATAGTAGAAATAGACATGTTGGAGAAAAGCTTGGTCAAGGTAAAACTTTAAAAGAAATATTAGAAGAAATGGAAATGGTTGCAGAGGGTGTCCCAACTGTAAAAGCAGTACATAAAAAAGCTGAAAAATTAAATGTAAGTATGCCAATAACAGAAGCAGTTTATAAAATTTTATATGAAGATAAAAAAGCCACAGAAATGGTCGAATATTTAATGTCTCGTGAGTTAAAAGAAGAATTTTAAAATGGGGGATTTATGGAAGAAAGAGATCTAGTTTCTTTGTATTTAAAGGATATAAGGAAATATAAAATTTTGGAAAAATCAGAGGAAGAAGAACTATTATTAAAGGCAAAAGCAGGGGATAGTGAGGCTAAAAATCAACTTATTTTATGTAATTTAAGGCTTGTTGTAAGTGTGGCTAAAAATTACATGAGTAAAGGAATGAACTTTATAGATTTAATCAGTGAAGGGAATTTAGGATTAATACATGCAATAGATAAGTTTGATTTATCCAAGGGCTATAGATTTTCAACCTATGCAGTTTGGTGGATAAAACAATCTATCACTAAAGCAGTTATAAACAAAGGAAGAGAAATAAGAATCCCTTCTTATAAATATGATTTATTTAACAAAGTTAATAAAATAGTTATGAAAAATTTCGTAAAAGATGGGAAATATGTGTCTGAGAAAAAAATAGCTGAAGAAATTGGAATTAGTGAAAAAAAAGTAAAAAATATCATGCAAGAATTTCAAGAAATATTATCTCTTAACATGGAAGTTGGAGAAAATATCTATTTAGAAGATACTTTAATTAATAAAAGTAGCAAAAATTTAGAAGAAAAAATCATGGAAAAATTAGGTAATGAAAAAGTCCATGAAATTCTAGATACCTTGGAACTAAGGGAAAAAGAAATATTAAAAAGAAGATATGGACTAGATGGATATGATATTAATACTCTAGAAGAAATTGGATATGAATTTAAAATAACTCGTGAACGAGTTAGACAATTGGAAAAGAAAACCTTATTAAAATTAAGAAAAAAATATAACAAGGATTTAGGAGAAATATTATATAGGAAATAAGCGGGGGTAGTAAATGTTTCTAAAAATTAACAGAAGTGAATTTTTAAAAAATTTAAGAATTGTAGAAAAGGCTATTGGAGAAAATAAGATAAGACCAATTCTTTCTTGTGTTTACATGAGAACAGAAGGAACTAAACTTTGGTTTTGTGGAACTAATTTAGAATTAACAATAAAAACAAAAATGGAAAGTGAAGTGTTTGAAGAAGGAAGGTTAGTATTTCAACCACAACTTATAGAAGAATATATAAAGGAAATTTCAGATGAATTTATTACTTTAAAAACTGAAGATGAAATATTACTAATAGAAACTGAAGATTCCTCTTCAGAATTTGCAATTATGGACGTTGAAGAATATCCAACAATTTCAAATGTAAACATAGAAGAAACAGAAAAATGTCTTACTATTAAAGGAAATGAATTACTAGATGTATTTGAAAAGGTAAAATTTTCAGCAGCAGCAAGTGCAGATAATTTATCAATAAACTGTATTAGAATAGATATGTCTAACAAGGTAGCAAGATTTATATCCACAGATACTTATCGTTTAACTTATTTAATTAAAGAAGTTGAAAGTGATTCTAAGATGAGTGTGAGCGTTCCTTTAAATACTGTTGATGCTATAACTAAACTTTTAAAAAGTGACTCAATAGATCCAATAAACATTAGTAAAAGGGATAATAAAATTTACTTTGTTTCAGGGGAAGTTGAGATAATTAGTAGAACTATAGAGTTAGCTTTTCCAAATTATGAGGGAATATTAAGTGGTTCTTTATATAATAAAACAATGGTAACTACCAATGAAGATGTACTAAAAATATTTAAAAGAGTTTTAATTTTTGTTAAGAATAATGTTGAATCAAAAAATGGAGCTATATTTAAATTTACACAAGGTAGAATGGTAATTAATGGAGTTAGTGACATTGCTAAAATAAACGAAGATAGTGAAGTTAATTTTTCTGGAGAGGATTTAAAAATATCCCTTAATGTAAAATTCCTACTAGAATTTTTACAAAATTTAGAAAAAGATGACATTATAACTTTGGAATTTAAAGAATCAAATAGTTCTGTTAGATTAACTAGTAAAAATAATGAGGATTATATTTATGTTGTAATGCCTCTAGCTTTAAAAGATATATAAACAGAGAATAAACACATAAAAAAAAAGGTTCTTTGTCAACTGGTGTTGGTGGAGAAAAATAAAAAAATAAATAATGTTTTTGTTCCTTCAGCTTTATGCTGAAGGAATTTTTATTTTTGTTAAATTGCTATAAATTAAAATTCTATT
>NZ_WJWY01000046.1 GCF_010367435.1 Fusobacterium sp. IOR10 | reverse complement strand
ACATCCTTTCTTTTGGTGTCGCAACTTAATTGTAACGGATTTTTTTATTTGTCTCAATTTTTTTTTTGCAAAAAATAAAGGCATTAGTATTTTTACAAATACCAACACCAAATATTATAGACCCATTAAAATCCTTAAACCTACCTTAAAATGGTAGGCTAATTTTTTGATTTAAGAGTTTAGCAACTAAACTCTTACGGGGGGTATTTTGAACAAAAGATTATATATGATGGCAGAATGTACAGTGAACAAATCGTTGATTTACTTAAGTGTACCAACTATAGTAGGATTATTAATAACTGGTTTTTATAATTTAGTGGACAGTTATTTTGTAGCAAAATTAGGAACTTTATCCATGAGTGCAATATCAGTTGTTTATCCATTATTAACTTTAGTACCTGGTATTGGACTTTTATTTGGAAATGGGGGATCAGCTTTTATTTCTGAATTGCTAGGAGCAAAGAAAAAGAAAAAAGCTGAAGAAGTGTTGGCAACTACTTTTTTTATATGTTTGTTCTTTAGTTTTTTATTACAATTAATATTATTTAAGCTTCCTCAAGTATTGGTATTTTTAGGTGCATCTGAAAATGTACTTCCAATATCTTTAGATTATTCTTATATTTTAATACTTTCTTTTATATTTCACATACCTTCAGTTTGCCTAATGAATTTAGTTAGAGCTGAAGGAGCTTTAAAACTAAGCACCTTATCTCAAGTTTTAGGAGCTCTTTTAAATATTGTATTAGACCCTATATTTATATTTTATTTTAATTGGGGTATAAAGGGAGCAGCCATTGCCACATCAATTTCTCAATTTATATCCTTTTCTATTTTATTATTATATTATTTAACTAATAGAAGTTATCTGAAACTATCATTAAATAATATTAAAATAAAATTGTGGATATTAAAGCCTACACTTAAAGTTGGAATCCCACTATTTGCAATTAATTTTTTCCAAAGTTTTTCCTTAAGTGCAACAAATATTGTAGCATCACCCTATGGAGATGATTTAGTTGCCTCTTTGGGAATTGCCAATAGAGTAGTTGGTTTGTCTACTTTTGTTGTCACTGGTTTTTCTAGAGGATATCAAACATTTATTTCATATAATTACGGGGCAAAGAGAATAGATAGAGTTAAGGATGCTACAAAGAAAGCTTTTACTTGGGGAATTGGTGGAGGATTAGTTTTAACCTTTCTTCAAATAATTTTATCATCATCCATAATTAAAGCTTTTTCAAAGGATATAAATGTTATAGATTTAGGGGTTAAATCTCTTTTTGGAGCCAGTTTATTTTTCTTTTTATATGGATTTCAAGCAATTGCAATAGTTTATTTATTATGTATAAAATATTCAAAGGAGGGATTTTTATTTAGTATAGCCCGTCAAGGTCTAATTTTTTTACCAGTTTTATTTATAGGTAAAATCTTCTTTGGGGTTTCTGGAATTATATTTGCTCAAGGAATATCAGACATAATTACAACAATATTCATAGTTTTATTTTTATATAAAATACATAATTGACAATAAGTTTGTTCCAGGTTATAATAGGGTGATATCTATTCTTATTAAAGAAAAAATCTAGATTAAAATAAAAAATTAAAAGAGGTGATTTATGGCTTTGCATGAAAAAGGGTTGCTGGTTTTTTGAGTTGTGTTTTTTTATGTTAAAGGAGTTAGAAATGATAAAAACTATTAAAATTTGGGAAGATTTAGATGGTTGTAAAAATATTAACAGAACTATATTTTTATCTTATGAAAAAGGAAATAAAATAAAAGTTATAGACAGGGCTAGTAACAGCACTTTAGCCTGTATAACAGATGAATGTTTTAGTTTAAACGAAACTATAGAGATTCTACAAAAAATTTGGGAAATTGAGCTTAAGTCTGAAATTATAAGAAGTGAGAAAACAGATTATGATTTATTAGAAGGAGAATTATCTCAATTAAAAGATACTCTTCACAAAAAAAAAGAAGAAATTGAAAAACAAGAAATTCATCTCTTTTATTTTGAAAAAGAAGTGGATAAATTAAAAGAATATATCTTTAGAACTGAATCAGAATATAAAAGAAAAATTATCAAGCTAAATAATGAAAATAAAAAATTAAATAATGAAATTCAAAAACTTTCTAGTAATAAAGAAAGTCGAAAATTTTGGAAACAAATACTTGGATAGTCTATTTTTGGACTTTTTATTAAAAAATCCTTGATTTATCCCCAACTTTGTTGTATAAAAATACTATATTCAAATATAAATTTTAAGGGGTGATTTTATGAATTTTAAATTACATATCTACACTGACACTAGACAAAAACCAAATGGGGTTGATGTTGAATTTGAATTTACTAAAGAAGGATGGAATATATGGGCTGAAATGTGTCCATCAGTAGATAATTATAGAAAATGTTTACCTAATGGGGATAGTAATCAACCTGGAATTAAAGATAGCGGTGTTGAATATGTTTTTTCTCAAGTAAACTGTTTACACTATCCTAAAAATTTTAAAACTATATTAGAAAAAATATGGAAAATTTTAGATGGAGAAAAAATAGACGCAAGAAAAGCTAGAGAATTCTTTGGAAAAATAGAAAATAATATAAATGCAACATATTCAACAGAAAATGAAATTAACTATATTAAATAATTTAAAACCAAAAAGAAGAGGGAAATCCCTCTTCTTTTTGGTTTTAATATAAACTTCTAATATATGTTACATCATTTTTAATTTTCTCAATATCCTCTTCTTCTATTGAAAAACGAACTCTTAATGGAAATTCCATAGCCAAAGTTCCTGTTTTTTTAATACATTTAGATGTAGTTAAAATATTTCCATTTGTTTTTTGTAAATGATCTTGAATAATTTCGATTGATTCTCCACTCCAACCAAAAGATCCAAAAGATCCAACTGTTTTTCCTGTTAAATCTGGTAAATCTGAAATTAATTTTTCTATGGAACCTATCATATCACCATATTTTGTAGAAGAACCAATTAGTACTATGTCACTAGTTTCTATTTCCTTTAAAATTTCCTCATGGTCTATTTTATCACCATTAAAAACTGTAGCTTGAAATAATTTGTCTTCATTAAAATTATCACATAACATAGTTGCTATTTTCTTAGTAATTCCTCTCATTGTAGTATAAACTATTGACACTTTTTTTATAGTATTTTCATTCTTAGATTTTTCTTCATAAATACCAATGTATTTTTTAACATCCTTATCTAAAATATATCCATGGGAAGTTGCTATTTTTTCTATATCCAATCCCTTCACTATTTCTATCATTTTTTGTACATGAATTTTATGAGGTGACATAATTAAATCATAGTAAACTTTAAAATCTTCATCTATATCATTAGATTCTAAAGTATTTGTAAACTTATCAGTTGCCACGTGGGTACTAAACATATCACAAGAAAATAAAATTTTATCTTCCACACAATAAGTTAGTATAGTTTCTTCTGTATGTAAATTAGGTGTTGAGAAAAACTTCAATGTCTTTCCACCAATATCTAAAGTATCACCAGTTTTAACAGTTAAAAATTTTCTTTTAGTTGCTCTATATAGTTCTTTTATATGGTAAACAGCCTTTTCATCACAAACTATTGTAGCATTAGGGGCATTTCTTAAAAGTATAGCCAAAGCTCCAGAATGATCTGGTTCAGTATGATTTATTACAATATACTCTATGGTATTTAAATCAATTTGTTCCTTTAAATTTTCTATATAAGCTCTACCATACATCATATCAACAGTATCTATAATTGTAGGTTTTTTTGTTTTGTATAAATAACTGTTATATGTAGTTCCCTTTGTTAAAGTTAATCTATGGAATGGAACATCCCTATCATCAACAATGCCCACTTCAATTAAATCATTATTCAAATTATAATTTTGTAATTTCATAAATTCTCCTCCTGTATCCCTCTATTAGTTAAATATTTATTTATATCCTATAAATTAATTATACTACATTTTATTTTAAATTACTGTTGCTTTTGCAACTAACTTTTATATTTTCATATAAAAAAGGCTTAGAATTAACTAAGCCTTTTACTTATTGATATTTAATCTTTAGTATGACAAGCAACACTGTCATATGCTACACCAGAAGCTTCAGGATATCCTTTTGCTTTTGCTGCCTCTACAGCTTCACCTGAATATTCAAATTCTCCTAAAAGAACCATATCAGGATTATTTCCTTCTCCACAAGATTCTTTATAAACCTCTTGAGTCTTTTTGTTAATGTAATATTTCATAAACATTCCCCCTTTTTAAAGAAAATAATAAACAATATACCTAATATTATTTATACCTCTAAAAGAGTCATATGTCAACACTCAAATGAAAATTTTTACTTGCTTAGATATATTTATGATATAATTAAAAAAAGATTATAAGGAGGAACAACAATGAAAAAATTTTTAGAAGAACATGCTTTTAAAATTCTAATCTACGCAATTGTTTTATATTTCCTAATAAGAATTCTTTTATTCTATTTTGTTTCATAATTTAGTTCTAATCTGCATATATTGATTTATTTTCAAGTAAATTCAACAAAGCTGGTCTAAACTTTTTAGTAAGGATATTTAAAACCTTTCCAACAGCTATAGCAGCAATTACTGTTCCTTCACGAATTCCAATTACAGAAAGTGTTCCTGAAAAAGAAATAATTATTGCAAGAATTACAACAGTGCAATCAAAAATAATTTTAATGTTTGAAAATTCTAAATTTGTTTTTTCAGATATTGCCAAACTTAAACCTTCTGCAGGCTGGGGAACTATGTTAGCTGTTAAATAAAATAATAATCCCATTGCTATTAAAATAATGCTCACAATAAGCAAAGATAACCTAAAAAAATAGTTTTCAACTGTGGTAAAAGTCCATATTGAATTTGAAAAGGCAACAAAGTACCCAAATATACCAGAAAAAACAATTTGAAGTAAATTAACTGCTTTAAACTGTTTTCCTAATAATATCACCTGAAGAAAAACATAAAAACAAAACACTCCTGTTGTTAATAATCCCATATTTATGTCTGTTATTACACTTAAAACGTAGGGAATAGAATTTATTGGGGATACCCCTAAGTTTGATTTAATTGAAAACGTAACTCCAAAAGCTAGCAAAAGCATACCAAAACAGTATAATAAAATTCTCTTAATAATATTCATTTCCATATTTATATCTATAACCTCCAAAAATTAAAATAAAATACTTTTCAAATGACTTTATTTTAATACTTTAGCTAAAAAAAGTCAATTTTAATTTTTAGTTCCTAGGGAAATATCCATTACAGAAATAAGATTGTATCTATATTTATCATTGAAATTTGCATCAAACCATCCCTTTGTTGTATAAACTCTCATTGTTATAGGTTTATTTCCTTTAAATATTGAATATAATTTTCTAACTTCAACTTTTGTCATAGGTAATTGAGGAAGTTTCTCGTCACTTTTAAGGGCATCTATTATAGAAAAATTGGTTATTTTTAATTCCAAAGTTTTTTCTCCATTGGAAAAAAGAATCTTTCTTAAGGATCTTTCCCCTTCTAAGGGTTTCATATAAGCCCAAGTTTTATCTGCATTCTTACAATAATTAATTTCAAATACGACCTTTGTTTTCACATATTCTACAAACTCCCTTTCCCTATGGGATAAATCATATGAAAAAGATAAGTCCCTTCCCATTGATAAAGAAGTTCCCCTATAGCATTCTTCATTATTTCTATTATTTTCTAAATTACTGCATCCTATGAAAAGAAAAACAAAACTAAATATTATTATTATTTTTTTCATAAACCCACCTTTCAATTTATTTCATTTAAATTATTATACTCTTTCTTTTTGGATTTTAAAAGAAAAAAAGTACACCTTAAACATTGGAAGTCTCCTAACATTTAAGGTGCACATTAATATTACTAAAATAATATAATTAATTATTTATTTTTTTTACCATCTGATTTTAAAGCTATATATAAACAAAGTCCAAAACCACCCCAAAGGATAGTACCTGTTAAAATACCCATAACAATTGCTCCTGTACTCATATACTCCTCCTTTTAATCTTTATTTTCATCTAATTTAATTTCATTTCCAATACCATTTTCATATATTGCTTCTTGAAATTTCTTAGAAGCTTTTTTGTTAGCTAATATAACAGCTCCTATAGATACTGCAATTAAAACACCTAATCCATAAATTCCTAAAGCTAACCATGAATATCCTTCATAAGGATTATGAATTGTATTTTTGATTTTTAAAAATAACATTAATCCTAAGATTATTGATGTTCCTCTAATACATACTAGCCACCATTTTCCAACTGTAAAATCTGAAAGACTATTTGCATATTTTCTTATACTATCAGTTTTGAAAAACCAACCAAATATAATTAATTCTGCAAGACCTGCTATAACAATTCCATATTGGTTAGTTGCATAATCTACAATATCTAAAATGTATAGTCCACCTCTAGTTGCAATAAGTAAAGATAGTAATCCTGAAATTAATGTAAATCTATTCAAAGCTTGGTTTCTAGTTAAATCAAATTTATCTCTAATAGCTGCTACAACTGATTCTATAAGTGACATTGACGATGATAATCCCGCAAATATAAGAGAGGCAAAGAAAACAACTCCAATTACTCTACTTAATCCTGGTAATGCACTTATTGCTTGTGGGAAAACTATAAAGGCAAGTCCTACCCCTGCAGATGAAACCTCTGCAACACTTACTCCTTGACTGTAAGCCATATATCCAAGTACACTGAAAACTCCAATTCCTGATAATAAACTGAAACTACAGTTTCCTAATCCTGTTATAAATGCATTATTTACTATATCTGAATCCTTTGGTAAATAACTAGAGTAAGCATACATAATAGAAAAACAAACACTTAAAGAGAAGAAAATTTGTCCATAAGCTGATAACCAAACTTGAGGATCTGCTAATTTACTAAAATCAGGTTTTAAGAAATAATCTAATCCATCAAGTGCTCCTGGTAATGTTATACCTCTAACAACAATAACTAAAAGTGCTATAACAAGTAAAGGCATAAATATTTTATTAGCTTTTTCAAGTCCCTTTTTGATTCCAATTCTAAGAACACTGTAATTTATACCCCAAACAATTAAAAGTGGAATTACTACCTTCATATTTAAACCACCTAATTTCATAGGGGAATCTGTTAACTGTAAATAAGTTCCAAATAAAAATCCTTTTGGATCTGCTCCCCAAGCTCCAGTTATAGCATATACAGCGTAACTTACTGCCCAACCAATAATAACTATATAATAAGTTGTTATTGAAAAAGCTATTAGAGATTGAAACCACCCAACTACTTCATATTTTTTATTTAAATGACCAAATACTCCTGGAGCACTATGCCTTGTTTTATGTCCTAGAGAAAACTCTAATATTAAAATTGGGATACCTGCTGTAAGCAATGCTACCAAGTATGGAATTAAAAATGCTCCCCCTCCATTACTTGCAACAGTGTATGGAAATCTCCAAATATTTCCTAATCCAACTGCTGACCCAATTGCTGCAAAAATAAATCCCATCCTCGAACCCCATTCGCCTCTATGTTCTACTCTCATATATCCCCCTTTTGGATAATAACCATTTTGTACTTTTTTCAGCATAAAATTATTACCCTATCAATTGTTAAAAATTTATTTTCTGTTTTAACTATTATATACTATTTTTTTCCTATGTCAATACTATTTTTTCGAACTATTAATTTTTTTGTTAAAATGGCTACTTTTTTTCCCCACTTTCCAAGGGGAAAATTCAAATTTTACCTTTCTTTATATGAACATAATATATTTAATTTGTTCAATTTAAAAAAATGCTCAAGATTAAAATTGTCTTTTAACCTCAAGCTCATTTTTATGATTTATTTATTTTATCTTTTTTTGTTTATTATTCACGAAATATATGAATAGTCCTGTTAAAATAATTAATATTCCTATAAATTGTTTTAAAGTAAGTTTTTCTCCCAATATAAAATATGCTAGAATACAAGTTCCCACAGATTCCCCTAATATTGACATGGAAACAGTTGAAGCACTGACCCATTTTAGGAGCCAGTTGAAAATAACCTGGCCTAGTATTGTAGAAATAAGAGCTAGGCCTACAAAACATCCCCAGGTCAATGTGGAGTAGTTGAAAAATGAAGCCCTTGTGATTAGAGAATAAAAGAATAGTATTATTGAACTCATTCCATATCCAACAATGGAGTATGGTATTACATCTATTTCTTGTCTTAATATTTGCCCTATAAAAAAATATCCTGTTATAACCCCTGCTGCTACAAAGGCCATAATGTCACCAACTAAAGCCATTCCACTAATTTGAAAATCTCCCCAACCAATAAGAACACATCCAACAATGGAAATAAAAGCCCCAAATATCACTCCTTTGGAAAATCTTTCCTTAAATATTAAAGCACTTGCTCCAAAGGCAAATACAGGTTGAAGGGTAACTATAACTGTGGAACTTGCAACTGATGTAAATTTTAAAGATTCAAACCATAATAAATAATGAAAGGATAAAAAGACTCCTGAAGCACCACCTATTAAAAGTTGTTTTCTAGTTAATCCCCTTATTTCTCTTAAATTTTTTTTATTTGTAAATAGAAAGGGAAGTAATATTAAAAAAGTAAAACTTAACCTATAAAAAGCTATAATAGATGAGGGAGCTTCACTTAATTTAACAAAAATTGCTGATGTGGACAAAGCAAAAGTCCCTAGGAACAAAACAATGTACTGCATAAACTTCTTATCCATTTTTTCTCCTTGTTAATTTTGATTATATTTTATAATATTCTATATTTTTCATTATGTCAATTTTTAAAATAAAAAAGAACCCTTAAGTTGTAGTGCACCCAAAATCTTAGACAAATAAGATGGAGGGTGCATTTCTTATGTCCAAATTAACAAATAAACAAAAAATAGAAATTTATGAAAGAAGGTTGAAAGGAGAAACAGTAAAATCTTTAGC
>NZ_WJWY01000045.1 GCF_010367435.1 Fusobacterium sp. IOR10 | reverse complement strand
TATAAGTCCAATAACCCTTGTTCCTGCTGTTAAACCAATGATAATACCTAGCGTAACCCCTATAACTAATTTGAGTATTAATGAATCTTTAATTTTTCCCATGATATCCTCCCTAAATGTATAATAATTTTTTATAGCCCTAAAGTAATAACCCCTTACTTTAATATAAGTAGAAAGCAATTTCCATGCCATAAAAAAATGCCTTGTTTATATGAAGTTTTTATATAATCATTTTCTAAACTTTCTCATTTTTAATAATATTTTACTTTTATAGATTGTAATACTTTGAAAAGAAAGGCTTATCAATAATGATAAGCCTTTCTCATTTTTGATAAAATTCTCTTTATGGAATTAGTTTTCCAAAAGTTTTTTTAAATTTTCCATGAATTTAAAATCATCTTCAATACTTCTTCCATTTATTGTAAGATATCCACCTATCATCATTCCATTGGCTCCTGCTAAAAATGCATTTCCCATAAAATCTTTTAATATACTTTCTCTTCCTGCTATTACTTTTATTCCAGTATCTTTTAAGATTAATCTATATATTGCTATTGTTTTTAATATTTCATCTGCAGATAATATTTCTCTATCTCCATGAGGAGTTCCTGGAATTGGATTTAAAATATTCAATGGCACTGCATCTACTTTTAATTCTTTAAAAGTGAAAGCCATATCCATTCTGTCTTCCCATGTTTCTCCCATTCCTAATATACCACCACAACAAATTTTCATTCCAGCTTTTTGAGCACTTTTTATAGTATCTATTCTATCTTCTACTTTATGAGTAGTTGCCACTATATCAGAATAAGATTTTACAGATGTTTGTAAATTAGAGTGAAATCTATTTATTCCTTTTTCTTTTAAATATTTAAGTTCTTCCTCAGATAAAATTCCTATAGAACAACAAATTTCAATTTTATCATCCTTTGTCATATTTTCAGCAAACTTTGCCACAGTTTCATAATCCTTTGTTCCTTTATTTATTCCTCTTCCACTTGTAACTATAGAAAATCTATCACTTTTATGATCTATAGCAGCTTTACATTCCTCTTCCAAAGTTTCTAGAGTTTTCATAGGATAAGTTGTTATACAAGTATTATATTTTTCAGATTGAGCACAGAACTTGCAATCCTCAGAACATTTCCCAGATTTTGCATTGGTAATAGTACAAGTTTCAATTTTATTTCCGCAATACTTCTCCCTAGTCATATTAGCAACTTTAAATAATTCTAAAAGATCACTTCCCTTTAAATTAACTAATTCCATTGCTATTTCTTTTGTTACTTCTCCATCAATGTACTTTTCTAAATTCATTTTCAATTCTCCCTTTTAACTTTATAATTTTGTAATATAATTCAAAGTTATTTTACAGATAAAATTATATAATTTATCTTGAAAATTGTAAACAAAATTTATTTTCAGGGTTAACATTTGCTTTTTAAAATCTTAATGATAAACAACTTAGTCCTCCGTCTATTTTTTTAAATTGAGAAGTATCAACAACAAGCACTTTATAACCTGCTGATTTTATTAGCTTTTCTACTTTTTCATATCCTTTTGGAACTATAACTACCCCATTTACATATATACAATTAGCAGCGTAACCTTCTTCCTTTGGAATTATAATTTTTTTATAGTCTTTAAATTCTTCTTTATTAATAAATTCTCCTGAAACCAACATAGTATTATTTTCTATATAATTAACTCCTGTTTTTAAATGTAGTACTTCTTCAAGTTCTATTTTTGATCCTGTTAAATTGTATTTTTCTAAAATATTTATAAACTGATTTATTCCTTGAATATTAGTTCTAGCAGATTCTCCAACATAAAAATGATCATTAACCATCATTACATCTCCCCCTTCTAAGGTTCCAGGAAATGTTATGTACTCAATCTTATCTTCACTATAGAATTTTTTTATAGTTTCAACTATATATTTTATTTCTTCATTTCTTGTATCTGCTCCTGGGTTTGTTATTATTGCACATTTTTTTGTTAAAACAGCCACATCTTCTACGAAACAAGAATCTGGAAATTTATCTAAAGCTTCTAATACTGTAACTTGAACTCCGCATTTTTTTAATGCTTCCACATATGCTTTATGTTGTTCTAAAGCTAACTTATAATTTGGTTTTCCTAACTCACCATTTGAAGTTATCCCCTCACTTATTGATTTTCCTGGTTTTCTAACTATTACATTTTTAAACATTATTTCCTCCCTTTTAATCTTGAATAAAATATTTTTCTGATAATTTTTTGTATACTCCATTTTCTTTTAATGTATTTAATCCATAATTTATATCCTTTAATAATTCTTTATCTTTTTTTCTTATGGCTATAGCATATTCTTCCTTAGCTGCGTTATTATTTATTAATTTTAATTTTTCATTGTGTTTTACAAAATTTTTGGCAGGTTCTGAGTCTAAAATTATTGCATCTATTTTGTTATGATTTAAAGCAATTATACACTGGGATGTTGTATTATATCTATTTAATTTTATTTTATCTTTCATCTCTGTCCCTAACAAATCTCCAGTACATCCTAAAACAACACCAACCTTATACCCTTCTAAATCATCTAAACTTTTTATTTTATTATTGTTTTTATTTACAATTATTAACTGCTTTGAGGTATAATATGATTCTGAAAAATTAATGTATTTTTTTCTTTCATCTGTTACTGTAAGTCCTGCAATAACTGCATCTAATTTTCCAACTTGTAATGCTGGTAATAGTCCCGAAAAAGAAATATTTTTAAACTCTACTTCCTTTCCTAAAACTTTTCCTATTTCTTTAATTAGTTCAATATCAAAACCTGTAATTTCACCATTCTCCATATATTCAAATGGCTGAAATTCTGTTGCATCTGTTCCTACTATTAGTTTATCTTGTCCCTTTGCAAATGTAAAACTTGAAATAATTAACATAAAAAATATCATAAAACTTGAAATTTTGTTTTTCATATTACCCTCCTAAATTTATTTTAACTTATTTTTGAATACAAAAAAAACAGACCCACATTTTTTCAAAATGCCAGTCTGTTAATTAATTAACGAATCAATATCTATTTAAAAATATTGTAATTTACAGTATTTCTTGACATATTAAAAGAGGTATAGATTTTTTACAAATTATCCTACTCCTCGAATTTAATATGTTTTTCATAAATATTTCTCCTTCATTTTTTAATTTATTAAAACAATATTATCACAAAGATCATACATCTGTCAAATTTTTATTATATTTCATATTTCATTAGTTGCAATTAATTGTCTTTTTGTAGTAAAATATATTAATTATATTAATGTAAGGAGCAATCTATGATACAAATATTTGGAGTTAAAAGCTGCAATGATACAAAAAAAGCCATAAGATTTTTCAAAGATAGAAAAATTGATGTCCAATTTATCAATCTCAAAGAAAAAGAAATTTCAAAGGGAGAATTAAAGAGTATTACAAAAAATTTTGACATTGAAGATCTCCTTGATAGAGATGGAAAAGAGTTTAAAAAACGTAATTTAAAATACTATGTATTTGATACTTTGGAATTATTAATAGAATCACCTATCCTTTTTAAAACACCTATTCTAAGGAAAAAAGATAAGGTTACCATAGGATATAAACCTGAAATATGGAAAGAATGGATAAAATAATAAAAAACAGCTCAATATTTATAAATATTGAGCTGTTTTCTTTAATTACAAGTTGCTTTACTATCTAATTTTATTCCAAAAAAATATTTTTCAGCTATTCCTATAACAATTCCATTTATAGCAAAGGCTGGAACAAGTTCATATAAATATGCTCCGTAACCAACTGTTTTCCATAAGATTAAAGTTATTGTTCCAACTAACATTCCTGCAAAAACACTTCTCCAATTTAAATTTTTAATATAAAGAGTTGCAATAACTGCAGGACCAAATACTCCTCCAAATCCACCCCATGCATATGAAACCATTGCTAGTATTTTTGTTGATGGATTCATAGCCATTAAAGTAGCTATTGCTGATATTACTATTATTCCAAATCTTCCTGTCCACATTATTTCTTTTTCTGTTGCACCTTTTTTTATAAATTTATAAAAATCTTCTGATAAAGTTGAAGATGATACTAATAACTGAGAATCAATTGTTGACATTATTGCTGAAAGAATTGCTGCAAGTAATATTCCACCAATCCATGGATTAAATAATTTTGTAATCATATATATGAATACTTTTTCAGAATCTCCACCAATTTGACTAACATCTTTAAATACAGCTATACCAGTTATCCCAATTGCCATAGCCCCTGCTAATGAAATAACTACCCATATCATTGCTATTTTTCTAGCTTGTGTTAATTCTTTTAATCCCTTAACACTCATAAATCTTGATAATATATGTGGTTGTCCAAAATACCCAAGTCCCCAAGCAAGAGAAGAAATTATTGCAAGTGTTCCAATGTTTCCAGATTCAAATATATTTAAAGAAATATCTCTAGCTTGTGCTGCCATTTGTATTTCTGCAACTCCTCCACCTTTAACATAAGCAAATCCTGGTACAATTAGTATTGCTAGAAACATTAGACTTCCTTGGAAAAAATCTGTCCAGCAACAAGCTAAATATCCTCCCATAAAAGTATAGAAAACTATTGTTCCAACTCCTATGAAAACAGCAACCTTATAATCTATTCCTAAAATACTTTCAAATAATTTCCCAGAAGCAACAAGACCTGAAGCTGCATAAATTGTAAAAAAGAATAATACTATAATAGCTGAATATATTCTAATTGTTCCTGTTTTATCACCTAATTTTTTACTTAAAAAATTAGGCAAAGTCATTGTTTGTGTTTCTTCTGTTTGAACTCTTAATTTTGGAGCAACATATTTCCAATTAAGATAAGTTCCAACTCCAAGACCAATTACAACCCATATCTGTGACATTCCTGCTGAGTATACTGCTCCAGGTAAACCCATAAGAAGCCATCCACTCATATCACTTGCTTGAGCTGATAGGGCAGTTACCCAAGAACCCATCCCTCTTCCGCCTATTAAATAATCCTCTGCACTTTCTGTCTTCCTGTAGAAATAAATTCCAACTCCCACTAAAAATATTAAGTATACTACAAATGTTATCATTGTTTCCGTTGTCATCATTTTCCCCTCCATTTTTTAGTTAAACCTACAATAAATGTTACTTACATTTTTTAATTTTATATGAGTTCCCGGGGACTTTAATTAATTTCATAATTCAACTCCTTTATATTAATATTTTTTAAATAAAATAAAAAAACCATTTAATGCATCTTAATGCAGTTAAATGGCTTTATCTTATAAAGAAAAATTCTCTTTAGCATAGCTCAATTCCACATTAGATACAAATCCAAATTTTCAGCTTAAAATGGACTTATATCTATGACTTTCATCACACACACAAATCCTAATTAGGAACCATGGGGTTATGAAATTTTACTGTGATTGCTAATTTTTTCATGAATCTCTCCTTCTAATCTAAAATTTAATTTAAGTTTATTGTACCTATTTTTTAGATAAATGTCAATATTTTTTTGATTTTGCATTTTATAACTAGACTATACTTGGAATAAAGATTATAATATAACCACGAACTAAATTTAGTATTGGAGGCTCAAAATGGAAAAGATAATTATAAAATGTCCTAAATGTAAAAAGAAAATGAGAGTTAGAAATAAAGTGGCTAAATATAAATGCCCTAGTTGTTCTCATATTTATAAATTAAATAGATTTAAACTTATCCTTTTAAATATCAAGGGATTCTTTGTTGGTTTTGTTGATACAGTAGTTAGTATTAAATCTAGTATCATTTATAAGTTTAAATCTATGGTTTCAACTTATAAGTATATGAGTAAAGTTAGAAAAAATATGAGGTCTAATCCCAACTGGTCTAATTATCATAGAGAACAAAGAGAAATGAAAAATGCAAACAAACGTTCTTTTAAAGATATCTTTAAAAGAAAAAAATAAAAAAATGTTTGACAAAAGAAAGAAATTAGTATATTATTATTTCAACTAAATATCCATCAAGAGAAACTGAGGGACTGGCCCTTTGAAGTTTCAGCAACCTGCTAATATAGTGTGGTGCTAATTCCAGACAGATGGCGATGACCAAAAATCGTTGAACCCAATCTTTAAAACTTGATGAATATAGTTTTAAAGATTTTTTTTTATAAAATTTATACAATTAAGAAAGGAGCACTACATGATACGTATACAAAATGTTAATAAAACTTATCCCAATAATTTCATTGCAGTTAAAAATGTTAGTTTAAATATCAAAAGAGGTGACATATTTGGTGTTATTGGTTTAAGTGGAGCTGGAAAATCTTCTTTAATTAGACTTTTAAATAGATTAGAAGAGCCTACAAGTGGAAAAATTATTATTGATGGAACTGATATTACTTCTTTAAATAAAAAAGAATTACTAGAAAAAAGAAAAAAAATAGGAATGATATTTCAACATTTTAATCTTTTATCATCTAGAACAGTTTCAGAAAATATTGCTTTTTCTTTGGAAATAGCCAAATTAGAAAAATCAAAAATTAAATCAAGAGTTACTGAATTACTAGAACTTGTTGAACTTTCTGATAAAAAAGATTCTTATCCTAGTCAGCTAAGTGGAGGACAAAAGCAAAGGGTAGCAATAGCTAGAGCTCTTGCAAATAATCCTAAAATTTTATTATCAGATGAAGCAACTTCTGCTCTAGATCCTAAGACAACTAAATCAATTTTGGAGCTTATTAGAAATATTCAAAGTAAACTTGAACTTACAGTAGTTATGATAACCCATCAAATGGAAGTTATAAGAGATATTTGTAATAAAGTTGCTGTAATGTCCCATGGAGAAATTGTGGAAACTGGAGGAGTTCATCATATATTTTCTAATCCTAAAACAGAAACTACCAAGGAACTTATATCGTATCTTCCAAATAATGAAGAATCAACAGCTTCTTTAATGGAAACTAAGGGAAGTATGTTGATTAAAGTAAATTTTCTAGGTTCAATTTCAAAGGATCCAATTATTTCAAGAGCAATTAAAAAGTTTGACATTGACTTTAGTATAATCGGTGGTTCCATAGAAAATCTTTCTACTATGAAAGTTGGACATTTGTACGTTGAGCTTTCTGGAGATTTTAATGAACAAAAATTAGCTATAGACTGGTTAAGGGAAGAAGGAGTTATTGTGGAGGTGATATATAATGGTCTTTAATATGATTTTTAATTCTACTTTGGAAACTTTATACATGGTATTATTATCAGCTATATTTTCTTTAGTTATTGGTTTTCCAATAGGAATACTACTAGTTATTACAAAGGAAGGAAATATATGGGAAAAAAGAAAACTAAATCAAATTTTAGAATTTATTATTAATACTCTTAGATCTTTTCCCTTTATTATTTTAATGATATGTTTATTTCCCCTATCTAGACTAATCGTGGGGACAACAATAGGAGTTAATGCTGCTATTGTACCTCTTTCAATATCTGCTGCACCATTTGTAGCTAGAATCGTTGAGGGGGCTTTAAATGAAATTGATAAAGGTTTAATTGAAGCTAGTTCCAGTATGGGAGCAAATAATCTAACTATAATATTTAAAGTTATGATTCCTGAGACGCTTCCCCATCTTATTCATGGAATTACTGTAACTATAATTAGTCTTATTGGTTATTCTGCCATGGCTGGAACTATAGGAGCTGGAGGTCTTGGAGATTTAGCCATAAGATTTGGATATCAAAGATTTAAAGTTGATATTATGATTTATGCTGTTATTGTAATTATTATTTTAGTTCAATTAATACAAAGTTTAGGAAACTATCTTGTGGCCAAAACAAAAAAAAATAGATAATAAATATATAAGGGAGATGAATATTATGACAAAAACATTTAAAAAATTATTATTAACAGGAGTTAACCTATTACTTCTAAGTCAACTATCTTTTGGAAACACTATCTTAAGAGTTGGTGCTACACCTGTACCCCATGCTGAAATATTACAGGAAATTAAACCTGATTTAGCTAAAGAAGGGATTGATCTTAAAATAATTGAGTTCACTGATTATGTTACACCTAATTTAGCCCTTGCTGACAAAGATTTAGATGCTAACTTTTTCCAACATGTACCTTATTTGGATAAGTTTAAAAAGGAAAGAAATTTAAAACTTTCTTCTGCTGGAAATGTTCACCTTGAGCCTCTTGGACTTTATTCTAAAAAGCATAAATCTTTATCTGAGCTTAATAAAAAAGATACAGTGGCTATACCAAATGATCCATCAAATGGAGGAAGAGCTTTAATACTTCTTCATAACAAAGGAATTATTACATTAAAAGATCCTACTAATCTTTATTCTACAGAATTTGATATTATTAAAAATCCTAAAAAATTAAAATTCAAATCTTTAGAGGCTGCTCAATTACCTCGTGTTTTAGATGATGTTGATTTTGCTGTTATTAATACAAATTTTGTTATTGAAACTGGTTTATCACCTGAGAAAGATGCATTGTTAATTGAAGGAAAAGATTCTCCCTATGCTAATATCGTTGCTGTTAGAGATGAAGATTTAAATAAACCTGAAATAAAAAAATTAATGAAAGCTTTACAAAGTAAAAAAGTTAAAAAATTTATAAAGAAAAAATATAAAGGTGCTATTGTAACAGCATTCTAAAATGGAGGAAAATTATATGAAAAAATTATCATCATTATTAATATTAACAATTCTTAGCTCTCAGCTTATATTTGCCAATATTATTTTAAAAGTTGGAGCTAGCCCTGTCCCACATGGGGAAGTTTTAGAAAACATCAAACCTTTACTTAAAGAAAAGGGAATTGACCTTAAAATAATTGAATTTAATGAATATGTTACACCTAATTTAGCCCTTGCTAACAAGGATTTAGATGCTAACTTTTTCCAACATGTACCTTATTTAAATAAGTTTAAAAAAGAAAGACATTTAGAGCTTTCCCAAGTTGGAGATGTTTTAATTACACCTATATCTCTTTATTCTAAAAAACACAAATCTTTATCTGAACTTGATAAAAAAGATATAATTGCTATACCAAATGATCCATCAAATGGAGGAAGAGCTTTAATACTTCTTCATAACAATGGAATTATTACATTAAAAGATCCTACTAATCTTTATTCTACAGAATTTGATATTATTAAAAATCCTAAAAAATTAAAATTCAAATCTTTAGAAGCTCCTCAATTACCTCGGGTTTTAGATGATGTTGATTTTGCTGTTATTAATAGTAACTATGCCATTGAAGGAGGACTATCTCCTGTTAAAGATGCTCTGCTTACAGAAGACAAGGATTCCCCTTATGTTAATGTTGTTGCTGTTAGAAAAGGAGATGAAAAAAATAAAGCTATATTAGAATTAGTTGCTGCTCTTAGAAGTGAAAAATCAAAAAACTTTATTTTAAAAAAATACCAAGGTTCTATAATACCTACATTCTAAAATAACTAAAAAAAGGTCTTAACTATTTAGGGTCTATAATATTTGGTGTTGGTATTTGTAAAAATACTAATGCCTTTATTTTTTGCAAAAAAAAATTGAGACAAATAAAAAAATCCGTTACAATTAAGTTGCGACACCAAAAGAAAGGATGTGAT
>NZ_WJWY01000044.1 GCF_010367435.1 Fusobacterium sp. IOR10 | reverse complement strand
GTAACAGTTGAATTAATCCATGCAATAGCAATGGAACAAGGATTAAGATTTGCCATCAGAGAGGGTGGAAGAACAGTTGCTTCAGGTGTTGTTTCTGAAATAATTAAATAAATTTAATATACATTAATATGTATATTATCAAAAATAAAAAAGACTAGAGAGTAATCTCTAGTCTTTTATTTTTTAGTCTTATATAGTATAATTTATATACAATATAAGACTAAAATCTGTTAAAGGTCTAAGAGCTATTTATTTTCGATATTTCTTTATAAAAAATGATTTATTTGATATAATTAATACTGTGGATAAATTGTTATCTACAATTATATTTAATTAGGAGAATCTATGATAAAATTAATCGTAATAATATTAATAATACTTGTAATTATGTTTTTTAACAGAAAGGGAATTCCAATCTTTCTTTATCATCAAGTTAATAATTTATCAAATATTACACCTGATTTATTTGAAAAACATCTTCAAATTTTAAAAAAGAAAAATATTAACACCCTTACAATTTCTGAATACTATAGGAATAATAACAATAAAAATTCTGCCCTTATAACTTTAGATGACGGTTATATTGACAACTATTTATATGTTTTTCCTCTTTTGAAAAAATATAATATGAAAGCTACTATTTTTCTTAATACTTTTTATATAAAAGAAAAACATAGTGGCAAAAGTATTGAAATAGAAACAAATGGAGTTGCAAATAATGAAGCTATTAAAAAATTTTTATCTTCTGGTAATGCTGGGAGTGAACAGTATTTAAGTTGGGAACAAATAAAAGAAATGTCTCAAAGTGGTTTAGTAGATTTTCAAGCTCATTCTCATAAACATATGGCTATTTTTAAAAATGATAATTTAGAAGATATTTTTCTTGAAGATGAAGGAGACTGCACTGATACTTTTTTATATAAGCATATAAAAAAAGGATTCCCAAAATTTCCCAAAAGAGGAGAATATTCAGGAAAAGGAATTATTATTAAACCTGAATTCTTTGATCTATTTGAAGATTATTATCAAAAGAAATTAGTTGGGAAAAATAAAAAAGATTTGCTGAAATTAGGAAACAAATTCATAAAAAAACATAAAAAAAATTATTTTATTTATGAAACAACCTTTGAAGCAAATGAACGTATAAAAAAGGATTTTATTACTAATAAAAATCTAATTGAACAACATTTAAATAAACCTGTTTTGTTTTTTTGTTGGCCTTGGGGACATCGAGACAAAGAATCCATATCTTTATTGAAAAATCTAGGAATAAAAGGTTTTATTACAACTAAAAAAGGAACCAATTCATATTACCCTAACTGGGACATGATAAGAAGAATTGAACTCAGAAAATTTACTCCTTTTAAATTTAAAATTAATCTTTTTATAAATAGAAATTTATTTCTAGGAAAGCTATACGGTTGGCTTTCTTAAACTTAGGAGGAATTTATGACATTATCTGTAGCTATAATAACGTTTAATGAAGAAAATAATTTAGAAAAAACTCTTACTGCAGTTTCTTCCATTGCTGATGAAATTATCATAGTTGATAGCGGTTCCACTGACAACACTCAAAATATAGCTATTAAATTTAATGCAAAATTTTTTACTGAATCTTGGAAGGGGTATGGTCCTCAAAGAAATTCAGCTATAGAAAAATGTTCTTCAGAATGGATATTAAATATTGATGCTGACGAAGAACTTTCTAGTAACTTAATTGAAAAAATAAAAGAAATTAAATCAAATTCTAAATATTTTGACCAAGAAGTTTTCAAAATCAATTTTACTTCTGTTTGCTTTGGAAAAAAATTAAAATATGGTGGATGGAGTAATTCTTATAGAATAAGATTATTTAAAAAAGGAGCTGGTTCCTTTAATAATAACACTGTTCATGAAGAATTTATCACTGAAAAAAAAATATTTTCCTTAAAAGAAGATATTTATCATCATAGTTACATTTCTTTAGAAGATTATTTTAATAAATTTAATCGTTATACAACTGAGGGAGCCTTAGAATACTATTCAAGGGGGAAAAAGTCTTCTTGTTTTCAAATTGTCTTTAATCCCATATATAAATTTATAAAAATGTATATTATCCGTCTAGGTTTTCTTGATGGTATAGAAGGACTTATGATTGCCAGTGCTAGCGCTATGTACTCTATGGTTAAATACTTTAAATTAAGAGAAATCTATAAACACAATACTTACATAAAAAAATAATGATTTTTTAACTAAAGCAAGGAGAAAATAATGAATACAAAGAATATAAAAAGAATAATAGTGTCTAGAACTGATAAAATTGGAGACCTAATTTTATCCATTCCTAGCTTTTTTATGATAAAAAAGATGTTTCCTGAAGCAGAATTAATTGTTTTAGTTAGAAAATATAATTATGAAATCTTAAAAAATTTACCATATATAGATCGAATTTTAAAAATTGATGATTATCGTCATGAAATATTACTAGAAAAAATTAAATATTTTGGAGCTGATGTTTTTATAGCCCTTTATAATGATAATTTTATCTCAAAATTAGCTAAAGCTAGCAAAGCTAATTATAGGATTGGTCCTATTTCAAAACTTTCATCTTTTTTTGTTTTTAATAAAGGGGTTTTTCAAAAAAGATCCAAATCCATTAAAAATGAAGCTGAGTACAACTTGGATTTAGTTTATAAGTTAAATCCTGAAAAATATAACGAAAATTTTGAAATAAATAATGCACTAGTTCTTACAAAGGAAAATTTAAGTGTTGCAAATATATTTTATACAACTAATAATATTGGAACTAAAACTCTTGTGGTTAATCCTTTCATGGGGGGATCTGCTAAAAATATAAGTGATTCTCAATATGCTAGTTTGTTAGAAAAGATTTATAATCGTGTTCAAGATATAGATATTATTTTAACCTGCCATATTTCTGAGGAAGAACGTGGAGAAAAAATCATTACACAAATTAATAAAAAAAGGGTTTTTCTTTTTGCCAATGGAGGTTCTATTTTAAATCTTGCTGCTATTATTGAGAAATCTAAAGTTTTTTTAGGAGGTTCTACTGGACCTACTCATATTGCAGGGGCTTTGAAAAAGGATATTGTTGCAATATACCCTGATAAAAAAACTCAACACCCTATTAGATGGGGAACATTTAATAACCCAAATACAAAATATATTATTCCTGATAGTATTAACAAATCTACAAAAGAAAAATATTCTAAAAAAAATAAATTATTTTCTTCTTATAACGACAAAGTTGAAGCTCTTATTTTAGATTCATTGGAAGAAAAACTAAATAATTAAAAGTAGGTGAGCTTATTGAGAATCTTAATAATACATACAGCTTTTATAGGAGACATAGTTTTATCTACTCCTCTTATAAAAAAAATTAAAGAAAGTTATGATAATTGTTCCATTACCTATGTTACTACTCCTATAGGTGCTGAAATTTTGAAAAACAATCCCAATCTTAATAATATTATTATTTATGACAAAAAAGGTGAACACAAAGGTTTAAAAGGTATTTGGGATTTAGGAAAACGTCTAAGATACGAAAATTTTAATATTGTTATTACTCCTCATAGATATTTAAGAAGTTCTATTCTTTCTTGGTTATCCCGTTCTCCAATAAGAAGAGGATATGATATTGCAACTGGTTCTTTTCTTTTTACTGATAAAATTCATTATGATAAAAGTAAACACGAGGTGGAAAAATTACTTTCATTTGTTAATTGTGAAAAAACTAATAATAAACGATATGAAATTGAGCTTTTCCCAAGTGATAAAAATGTAGAATTTGCAGATTCCATATGGGAAAAAAATAATCTTGATAATTACAAAATTATTTCTATCAATCCTGGAAGTAAATGGTTTACAAAGCAATGGCCAATTGATTATTTTAATATTTTAATTAAAAATTTAAACAAATATGATTCTATTAAAGTTATTGTTCTTGGGGGAAAAGAAGAAACTAATTTGCCTATTTTTAATGAAAATACCATTGATCTTAGGGGAAAAACTTCTTTACTTGAATTATCTGAAATTCTAAAGAGATCAGATATTGTTCTAACAAACGATTCTTCTCCTATCCATATTGCTTCTGCCTTTAAAAAACCAAAAATTTTTGCAATATTTGGGCCCACTGTTAAATCTTTTGGATTTTTTCCTTGGAGCTTAAATTGTGAAATTTTTGAAACTAATAATTTAAAATGTCGACCTTGTGGGATACATGGAGGAACTTCATGTCCTGAAAAACATTTTAAATGCATGAAAAATATTACTCCTGATAGTATTTTAAGAAAAATTATAAATTATTTAGGTGTTGATATACATGGCTAAATATAAGGAATCTAAAATATTTTTTAATGATTTCTCTAAAATTATTTATAATGAATTTAAAAATAATAATTTTGAAATTTTAAAAACTTTAAAGGATGATAATAGAAGTTTAGTACAATTAATTTCCATAAAAAATCAACCTTATATTCTTAAAATCCCTAGGGAAAAAAACAAAAGAAAATGGCAAAGACTTTTATCTTTTTTCAGAGAAGGAGAAAGTAAAAGAGAATTTAAAAATTTAAAAAAAATAAAAACTTTAGGTTTTAATTCTCCAAGACCATTTTTTTCTTTAGAATATAAAAAATATGGTATGACATTGGATTCCTTGTTAGTTTCAGAATATATCCCTGGGAGGGAATCTTCTTTAGATGACCTTGAAAAAGTTGTTAATACTTTAAATAAAATACATAGTTATCATTTTTTACATGGAGATTCTCAATTAACTAATTTCATGGTTTCTAACAATGAAATATTTTTAATTGATAGTAAATTTTCTAGAAATATTTATGGAAAATTTGGAGCTGCTTATGAATTTATTTATCTTGAAGAAAGTTGTAATAAAGATTTAAGAAACTACTATGACAAAAATAATGTTTTTTATAAAGGTGCTAAATTTTTAAATGTTTATTTACATTGGTGGGGAAACTTTAGAAAAAAAATAAGAAACAAAAAATAGAAAGGACATATATTGTGAAAATATTAATAATAAGATTGAGTTCCATAGGTGACATTATACTAACAACACCTATTTTAAAACAATTAAAAAGGAAATATCCAAATATTACCATTGATTTTTTAGTTATGAATAATTTTAAAGATTCTATTTCAGGTTTGGACTATATAGACAACCTAATTATTTTTCATAAAGAAAAATACGATTCCTTCAAAGGGCTTATTAAATTTGGAAAAGAACTTTCTAAAAACAATTATGACTATGTATTTGATTTACATAATAAATTAAGATCTTTTATTATATCTAAAAATATAGACTCTCAAGTTTTAGTTTATCCCAAAAGAAAATTATGGAAATCTATTTTTGTTAAATTAAGACTTATTAAATATCATGCTGACGATACTATTGTTAAAAATTATTTTAAACCCTTTGATTTTATGGGTATTTCTTATGAAAATGAAGATTTAACTTTTTCCTTTTCTAAAAAAAATTTATTATCTGTATCTAAATATTCCTCTCATTTTGTAATGGCTCCTGGAGCCTCTAAGGAAACTAAAAAATGGACAACTGACGGTTTTGGAACTTTAGCTAAGAAACTTTATGATGAATATAATATTAAAACTGTTTTAATTGGCGGAGACTCTGATATTCTCCGTTGTGAAAAAATAAACAAAATAAGTGAAAATAGTTGTATAAATCTTGCTGGGAAACTTTCATTAAAAGAAAGTGGAGCTCTTTTATCTATTTCTAAGTTACTTATAACAAATGACTCTGGTCCTTTTCATATTTCTAGAGGCGTTAAATGCCCAACTTATGTTATATTCGGCCCAACTGATCCTAACATGTTTGAGTATGACAGTAATAATAAATTAATCTACAGTAATGTAAAATGTTCCCCTTGTAGTTTACACGGAGATTTAAAATGCCCTAAAAGTCATTTTAAATGTATGAAAAATATCACTGCAAATTTTATTTTAGAAAAAATAAAGAAAGATTTTATTTAATTAAGGAGGTATTACAATGGCTACAAAAAAAAATAGTTCTTTAGATAAAACTAAAGCTCTTGAATCTGCGATAAAACAAATTACAAAGGATTTTGGTGAAGGTTCTATTATGAAATTGGGGCAGAATGCTGCTATGAACATTGATGTTATCCCAACTGGAAGTATGAATCTAGACAATGCTCTTGGGCTTGGAGGAGTTCCCCGTGGAAGAATTATAGAAATCTATGGTTCTGAAAGTTCTGGTAAAACAACTCTTGCTTTACATATTATTGCTGAGGCTCAAAAAATGGATGGAATTGTTGCTTTTATTGATGCTGAACATGCTTTAGATCCAAAATATGCAAAGGCTCTTGGAGTTGATATTGATGAACTATTAATTTCTCAACCAGATTATGGAGAACAAGCTTTGGAAATAGCAGATATGTTAGTTCGTTCTTCTGCAATTGATGTTATTGTAATTGATTCTGTGGCTGCACTTGTTCCAAAAGCAGAAATAGATGGGGAAATGAGTGACCAACAAATGGGGTTACAAGCTAGATTAATGTCCAAAGCTCTTAGAAAATTAGCAGGTACATTAAACAAATCAAAAACTACCCTTATTTTTATAAATCAAATTAGAGAAAAAATAGGTGGATTCGGATTTGGACCTCAAACTACTACTACAGGAGGAAGAGCTTTAAAATTTTATGCCTCAGTAAGACTGGAAATAAAAAGAATTGGATCTGTTAAACAAAGTGATGAAATTATTGGTAATGAAATTATTGTTAAAGTAACTAAAAATAAAATAGCTCCTCCATTTAAAGAAGCAGCTTTCCAAATTATGTATGGAAAAGGAATCTCAAAAGTTGGTGAAATTTTAGATGCTTCTATTAAGGCTGATATTGTTGCTAAATCTGGTGCTTGGTTTAGTTATGGGGATATACGTTTAGGTCAAGGTAAAGAAAATGTTAAAAACAGACTGGAAGATGAACCGGATTTATTAAATAAAATTTACGAAGATTTAAAAAAATCTTTAATTCCTGTTGAGGAAATTATAGATCCACAAACTGGAGAGATTTTAAATGAAAGTAATCAAGATACAGAAAAGTAAAATTTATTTTGAAAATAATGTCTGTTTTTCAATCCCTAAAAATAAAATAAAAGAGCTTAATTTAACTGAAGGAAAATGTTTAGAGAATAAGTTGTATTTAGAAATCTTAAAAGAATCGGCTCTTTCATTTTCCTATTGGTTATTAACTAAAAGAGATTACAGTATTAAAGAACTTAGAATAAAACTTTTGACAAAATACAAAGAACCTACTATAATATCAGACATAATATCTTTATTAAATGACAGGTGTTATTTAGACGATTGGAGATTTGCTAAAGGCTTTATTAATACTCATACCCATTGGGGCAGAAAAAAACTAGAATACTTCTTAGCCTTAAAAGGTGTTGATGAAAGCATAATCACAAATCTTCTAAATGAAAATAATCCTCATGAATTTGAAGAAATTAAAAAAAAATGGCTTCAAATGAAGGATAAAGATGACTATAAAAAGATACAATCCCTTATGAGAAAAGGGTTTGAATATCAAAATATAAAAAAAGTTATTGATGAATTATAGGAGGTTATATGTTTGGAATTATTTTTTCATTTTTATTTATTTTATTTATTTTCATTTATAAAGAAATTTGTTTTTTTCCTTTTCTGTTTTATAAGAACAAGGATTTTAAAATAAGAAAGGCTCGTGTTTATTTAAGGGAAATGAGTATTTCTTTTCTTAAACTTCTTAATATTAAAGTTAATGTGAAATATAAAGACAATTTTAATATTAGTACTCTAGATAAATCTCAACCTATTGTTATTATTTCCAATCATCAGAGCAATTTCGACATTCCTGTTTTATTATCTGTTTTTAAAACTTTGGATATTGGATTTGTAGCTAAAAAAGAAATGGAAACTTGGCCATTATTTTCTAGATGGATGAAAAGAGGAAATTATGTTTTTCTAGATCGAAAGAATCCTAGAGAAGGAATTAAAAGTATCAAAAAGGCAGTTTCTATTGTAAAGGCAGGATATCCAACTGTTATTTTCCCTGAAGGGGAAAGAAGTTATGATGGTAAAATTGGTAATTTTAAAAAAGGTAGCTTTAAACTTCCTTTAGATAGTAAAGGTATTATTATTCCAGTTACTATTAATGGTACTTTAAACATTCAAAAAAAAGGGTCCCCTTTAATACATTTCTCTAAAAAAATAAGTGTTACTGTTGGTTCCCCAATAGATTTAAAATCCAAAGATCCTAAATTTAATAAAAATATAAATTTAATTATTGAAAAAATAATCAAGGAGAATTTTTAATGAGAAATATAAAACTTACATATTCTTATGATGGTAGCTGTTTTTTCGGATTTCAAAAACAGCCTAACAAAAGGACAGTTCAGGGAGAATTGGAAAAAGCATTAAATTTAATTTTAAAAGATAAAATTAATTTAATAAGTTCTGGAAGAACTGATAGAGGTGTACATGCTAAGGAACAAGTTTCAAATTTTTTAATAAAAAATGGAATTAATATCCCTATAAATAATCTATTAAGAGCATTAAATAATCTTATTCCAAATGATATTGAAATTTTTAATATAGAAGAGGTTCCTATTTCCTTTCATTCTAGATATATGGCAAAAAAAAGAACTTATGAATATTTGATAACATGGAGAAAAGATGTTTTTTCTAGAAAATATAAAACTTATATTTCTGAAAAAATTGATCCTTTAATTTTTTGTGATATTTTGAAACCTCTTATTGGAATCCATGATTTTAATAATTTTAGACTTAAGGATTCTAATAATAAAACTAGTATAAGAGAAATTTTTAATATTAAAACTTCTTTAAAAGACCCTTATACATTATCTGTTTTTATTGAAGGAAATGCTTTTTTAAAAACTCAAATTAGAATTATCATGGGGATTGCTTTAGATATATATTTCAATAAAAAACCATCAAACTATATTGAATTATTACTAAAAGAACCTAATATAGTTAGAAAAATTGAGGTTGCTGATCCCTATGGTTTATATCTTTTTAAAATAAATTACTAGGAGATGTTTATTTATGAAAATTAAAGAAATTTCAATTAATGATACTAAATATATTAATGAAATTATTCAAATGGAAAAATTAACTTTTGGGAATTTAGGGGGAGTTGATTTATGGATATTAAAACCAATGGTCAGCTTTGGAAAAGTTTTTGTTGCTTTAGAGGGGGAAAAAGTCATTGGAGCAGCGGAATTCCTAATTTCTTTTGAACGTCCTTCTGCTTTTTTATATGGAATTTCTGTAAATAATCTTTACCAGAATAAAGGTATTGCAGGTTCTCTTTTAAAGTTTAGCGAAGACTATTTTTCAAAAAAAGGTATTCTTTATATTTCTTTAACTGTTGATCCTAAAAATACAAAAGCTGTTTCTCTTTATAAAAAAAATAAATATAATTTAAAATGTTTAAAAGAAAATGAATATGGTGAGAACATTCATAGATTTGTTATGGAAAAAAAATTAGTTTAAATCTTTTTCTTTACTTTCATATTAATTTCCTTTATAATTATAATGATTACAATTTAAAAGGAGGTCAAATATGAATTCAATTTCAAGTGTTTCTGAAACCAATAGCTTATTTCTAAAAAGCAAAGGAATAAAACCGTCTTATCAAAGATTAAAAATTTATTCTTTCTTAATAGAAAATAGAATTCATCCTACAGTTGACATTATTTATAAAAATTTATGCTCTGAAATCCCTACCTTATCTAAAACAACTGTCTATAATACTTTAAATTTATTTATACAAAAGAAACTTATTCAAAAATTAATAATAGAAGAAACTGAAACTAGATACGATATTAATACTTCTATGCATGGTCATTTTAAATGTGAAAAATGTGGAGAAGTTTGTGATATCTTTTTAGATGATGATGTTCTGTTATCTAAAAAGCTTCAAAACTTCAAAATAAATGAAACACATATTTATTTTAAGGGCCTTTGTAAAAAGTGCTCAGCCATAGCTTAAAATAAAGGTTCTTTGTCAACTGGTGTTGGTGGAGAAAAATAAAAAAATAAATAATGTTTTTGTTCCTTCAGCTTTATGCTGAAGGAATTTTTATTTTTGTTAAATTGCTATAAATTAAAATTCTATTT
>NZ_WJWY01000043.1 GCF_010367435.1 Fusobacterium sp. IOR10 | reverse complement strand
TAAAGATTTTACTGTTTCTCCTTTCAACCTTCTTTCATAAATTTCTATTTTTTGTTTATTTGTTAATTTGGACATAAGAAATGCACCCTCCATCTTATTTGTCTAAGATTTTGGGTGCACTACAAAATACATCTTTTTTTTCTATAACAATTTTTCAGCTACTCTCACTTTTACCAATGCATCTTGAAGAGATTTCTGAGCCATTATTATTTGATTATCTTCATTTAATTTTTTTAATTTTTTCTGAGCAAATTCCAATTCTTTTTTAGCTTCCAATAAATCTATTTCATCAGGTAACATTGCTTCATCAACAATAATCAACACTTTTTCTTTATTTATTTCTAAAAATCCTCCTGAAATATAATAACTTATTTCTGTTGAATTATTGATTTTTATTTTTATATCATCTGAATGTAAACCTGCAACAAAAGGAGTATGATTTGCTAATATTCCCATATTTCCCTCTGTAGTTTTTAATGAAATATATTCTACATCTTTTGAAAATTTTATTCCTAAAGGGGTTATTATTTCCAATTTAAAGCTACTCATTTTTAGTCATCCCCTTTCAATAACTCTCTTCCTTTACTAACTACTTCTTCTATTGTTCCAACATATAGAAAAGCTTGTTCTGGTAAATCATCATATTTTCCTTCTAAAATTTCTTTAAAACCTCTAACAGTTTCTTTAATAGGTACATATTTTCCTTTAATACCTGTAAATTGTTCTGCTACTGAAAATGGTTGTGAAAAGAATTTTTCTATTTTTCTAGCTCTAGAAACAGCTTTTTTATCTTCATCTGCTAGCTCGTCCATTCCTAATATTGCTATAATATCTTGTAATTCTTTATATCTTTGTAATACAGCTTGTACTTCCCTTGCAACTGTATAGTGTTCATTACCAACAATTTCTGGGTCTAAAGCCTTTGATGTTGAATCTAATGGATCCACTGCTGGATAAATTCCCAAAGATGATATTCTTCTTGAAAGAACTGTTGTTGCATCTAAATGTGAAAATGTTGTTGCTGGAGCTGGATCTGTTAAATCATCTGCAGGAACATATACAGCTTGTACTGATGTAATTGATCCTGTTTTAGTAGATGTTATCCTCTCTTGTAGGGCTCCCATTTCTGTAGCTAAATTAGGCTGATATCCAACTGCTGAAGGGGTTCTTCCTAATAATGCTGATACTTCAGAACCTGCTTGAGTAAATCTAAATATATTATCTATAAATAACAATACATCTTGACCTTCTTTATCTCTAAAGTTTTCTGCTATTGTTAACCCTGTTAATCCTACTCTAAGTCTTGCTCCTGGTGGTTCGTTCATTTGTCCATAAACTAGTGCAGTTTTATCTAAAACTCCTGATTCTGTCATTTCATTATATAGATCTCTACCTTCTCTTGTTCTTTCTCCAACACCTGCAAAAACAGATAATCCACCGTGACCTTTAGCTATATTATTTATAAGTTCTTGTATTAAAACTGTTTTTCCTACACCTGCTCCACCAAATAATCCTATTTTTCCACCTTTTATATAAGGGGCTAATAAATCAATTATTTTTATTCCTGTTTCAAAAATTTCAACTTCTGTTCCTTGAGATTCAAAATCAGGAGCATTTCTATGAATTGGTAATCTTTCATCTGTATCAATTGGTCCTTTATTATCTACAGGTTCTCCTAAAACATTTAATATTCTTCCTAAAACAGCTTTTCCAACTGGAACAGTTATTGGAGACTCTGTGTCAATTGCTTCCATTCCCCTTTTTAATCCATTTGTGTCATCCATAGCGATTGTTCTTACCATATTGTTTCCTATATGTTGTGCTACTTCAAGAATAAGAGTTTTCCCATCTTTTTCTACTTTTAAAGCATTATATATTTTAGGCAAATTCTCTTTAAATTTTATATCAACTATTGGACCTATAATTTGTGTAAGTATTCCTTTATTAACCAACTTACTGTCCTCCTTTATTAACTTATTTCAATGCTGCTGCTCCACCTACAATTTCTGTTATTTCTTGTGTTATTGCAGCTTGTCTTTCTCTATTATATTGAAGATTCAGCTCTTTTAACATATCTTCTGAGTTATCATTGGCATTTTTCATTGCATTTTTTCTTGCTGAGTGCTCACTAGCTGTATTTTCTAACATTGCTTGATATAATTCTATATTTAAATATTTTGGTAATAAATTTGTTAATACATCTTCTATATTAGGCTCAAAAATATATTCTGTTTTTATTTCACTTTCAACTCTTTGTACTGGAATTAATTTTTTCACTAATAAATCACTTCTCAAAGCTGAAACAAATTTATTATATATTACATAAACTTCATCAAAAAGTTCTTCTAAATAATACTCAATTATATTTTCACTAATTTCTTTTGCCTTATCAAATATTTCTTCTGGTATTATTTGTATATACTCAGCCTTTACATCATAGTTTCTTTTCACACAATAATCTCTACTTTTTCTACCTATTGCAATTACAGAGAATTGTTTTTCTTTATTTTTATTTTTTAATTCTTCAAATTTTCTAATAGCGTTACTATTGAAACTTCCACAAAGTCCTCTGTCTGAAGTCATTATTATAACACCTATCTTATTGGATATTTTTCTTCCATCAAAAAGAGGATGTTTTTCATACTTAACATCATAAGAAATATTTGTCAATATATTTGTTATTCCTTCTGCATAAGGACGAGATTTAATAACTTTTGCTGAAAATTTCTTAAATTTTGTTGTTGAAATAACTTCCATAGCTTTTGTAATTTGGTGGGTAGACTGTACACTTTTTATTCTATTTTTTATTCCTTTTGAATTAGCCATTTAGTCACCTCTTTATTTTTTTTTGAATTTATTTATATTATCTGAGATTTCTTTTTCTAAGGCTTCATCTAGTACACCTTTTTCTTTTATTTTTGTTAATACATCAGTATTTTCTTTTAAATAAGATATTAATTCTTTTTCAAATTCAGCAACATTTTTTATCTCTATATCCTTATAAAAACCGTTAGTTACAGCATAAAAAGAAATAACCTGTTCCTCTACAGCATAAGGTTTGTTTTGAGATTGTTTTAACATAGCCATTATTCTATGACCTTTTTCTAATTGTGCTTTTGTTGTCTTATCTAAATCTGATCCAAATTGAGAAAAAGTAAGTAATTCTGTATATTGAGCTAACTCCAATTTAACTTTTGAGGCTACTTGTTTCATAGCTTTTAATTGTGCTGCTCCACCAACTCTGGAAACAGAAATTCCTGCATCTATTGCAGGTCTAAATCCTGAATTAAATAATTGAGTATCTAGAAAAATTTGTCCATCAGTTATTGAAATTACATTTGTTGGAATATATGCAGCTACATCCCCTTCTTGAGTCTCTATAATTGGCAAAGCTGTTATTGATCCTCCACCTAATTCATCAGAAAGTTTCGCTGCTCTTTCTAGTAATCTAGAATGTAAATAAAATACATCACCTGGATAAGCTTCTCTTCCTGGTGGTCTTTTTAATAATAAAGACATTTCTCTATAGGCTACAGCATGTTTTGTTAAATCATCATAAACTATTAAAACATCTTCTCCCTTATCCATAAAATATTCTGCCATTGCTACCCCTGCATATGGTGAAATATATTGTAATGAAGCTGCTTCAGAAGCTGTTGCTGCAACAATTGTTGTATATTCCATAGCTCCTAAATCTTCTAATTTTTTATATATTTGAGCAACTGTAGATCTTTTTTGACCTATAGCAACATAAATACATTTTACACCTGTATGTTTTTGATTTATTATTGCATCTATTGCAATAGCTGTTTTTCCTGTTTGTCTATCACCTATGATTAATTCTCTTTGACCTTTACCAATAGGAACCATCCCATCTATTGATTTTATTCCTGTTTGTAAAGGTTGAAATACTGGTTGTCTAGAAATTATTCCTGAAGCCTTTCTTTCTAGCTCCATATATTTTTCTATTTTTACACTTCCTTTTCCATCAATAGGTTCTCCAAGAGCATTTACTACTCTTCCTAAAAATTCTTCTCCTGCAGGAATAGATACTATCCTTCCTGTAGATTTTACTTCATCCCCTTCTTTTATTTTAGTGAAATCCCCTAAAATAATTACACCTACATTATTTTCTTCTAGATTTAAAACCATTCCAATAACATTATCAGAAAATTCTAATATTTCCCCGGCTTTAGCATCGCTTAATCCATAAACTCTTGCAATACCATCTCCTACTTCCAACACAGAGCCTGAAGTTTTTATATTTAAAATCTTTTTATAGTTTTCTATCTCATTTTTTATGATGTTACTTACTTCCTCCGGTCTGATATTCAACTACTACACCTCCGATTATGTGTATTTTTAACCTTTATACATTAACAAGTCTAGCTGAGTTTTAATAGTTCCATCTATTATTTTATCTCCCACTTTTAATATTCCTCCGCCAATAATTGACTTATCAATAACAACTTTTAAATTTATTTTCTTTTTTGTTCTTTTTTTCAAATTTTTTATAAGTTTCGATTTTTGAGCCTCTGATATTTCCTTAGAAAAAATTGCCTCAACATCTAAAATATTATTTTTTAAATAATATATTTTCAAATATTCTGTAACTATTTCTTTTATATTTTGGATTCTTCCTTTAGATAATATATATAAAATAATATTTTTTATACTTTCTTTTTCATTTTCAAAAATTTTATTTATGACTTTTTCTTTTTCTTCCATTTGAATTAATGGATTGTCTAATATGTTTTTTAAATCCTCATTAGATAAATATAATTCCATTACTTTATTAAGTGATTCATAAATTTCTTGTACATTATCATTAGAATTCCCTATTGAAAAAATTGCTTCTGCATATCTTCTACCTATATTATTTTTTGACATTAGTCTTCACCTAGCTCATCTATAAAATTATTTATTAATTGATTACTATGTTTAGAGTCCAATTTTTCTTTTATGATTTTTTCAGCTAACTTAACTGCTAAAATTTGCATTTCTTCTCTAATTTCAGTTTTAGCTCTTGCTTTCATTTTTCCAACTTCTATTTCAGCACTTTTTAATATTTTATCTCTTTGGGAAGTTGCACCTCTCAATATTTCTTCTTTTCTTTGATCAGCTTTTTTTTCTGCGTTAATTATTATATCATGAACTTGTTTTTTGGCTTCCTTTAACTTTTCATTAGCCTCTTCTTTTTCTTTCTTTGCCTCTTCTTTATTTCTTTTCGCTTCCTCTAAATCATTTGATATGATATCTTTTCTTTGTTTTAACACTTTATTTAATGGTTTTTTTAAATATTTATTAAATATCACAATCAATACCAAAAAATTTATTATTTGCCAAAACATGTTTATATCAATAGAAATAGCGGGCATTGTTTGTGCTGCCAAATTCATTACCTCCTTTCAACATTAATCTAATTTTAATTTCCTAATGCTGATAATAATGGATTTGCATATAATAAAATCATTCCTACAACTAATCCATAAATAGCTGTTGACTCTGCTATGGCTTGTCCTAAAATCATTGTTGATATTATATCGCTCTTAGCTTCAGGTTGTCTTGCAATGGCTTCTACAGCTTTACCTGCAGCATATCCTTCACCTATCCCAGGTCCTAATCCAGTTAACATTGATAATCCTATTCCTATTGCTGACGCTGCTAATACTATTGTTTTTGCTAGTAACATATCCATATAAATCTACCTCCTAATTTTATTTTCTAACTAATCATTTACTGAATCTCCTAAAGAGCTTTGTATATTAACTATTGATAACATTATAAATACAAAACTTTGAACTATACCACTAAACAAATCAAAATATAAATGCAATGGAGCAGGAACAACAGCTGGCACTGCTTTATACAGTAATCCCATTATTACCATCCCTGCAAACATATTCCCAAATAATCTGAAAGACATATTAATTGGTTTAGCTAATTCTGAAATTATGTTTAAAGGTAACAATATAGGAACTGGACTTGCGAAATTTTTTATATATCCAAACAATCCCAATTGTTTAATATTTGTTCCAATAAATACAATTGCAGTTAAAAGAGCTAATCCAACTGTTGTATTTAAATCTGCTGTTGGAGTTCTAAAAGCTGGATGTATAAATATACTTTTATCTGCTATTTTTGTAACCCAAGGAATTGGAAAAAAAGTGAGAATATTTCCTGATAAAATAAATAAGAATAAACAAGAAATGAAACTTATGAACCTATCTTTATATTTTCCTAAGGATTGAAAAACTAAATTATCTAAAAAAACAAATAATGTTTCTAATATAATTTGCAATTTTCCTCTGGGAACTACTTCTAATTTTTTAGTTCCTACTTTGAATATCATAAACAATATAAACATACAAAACCAACTACTTACTACAGTCATACTAACTGGCAGTCCAAATTCTCCATTTCCTACATTCATAGCCAATGGAACTTGATGTAAAAATTTAGGCAATGGAACAAAAAATGCTATCTTTGGACCTTCCACTAAAGGTGGTGTCAAAAAACTAATATTCATATTTTCCTCCTTTTCTACTTTTTATTATTTTTTGTGATTTTATCTTGAATAACAAACAAAAAAATATTAAATCTTATGTTGAACATTCCAACAGCAGTAGCTACTATGTACTCCAATTTTCCAAAATAACCCATGATTATAAATGTTAATAACAATAAGAAATATCTCTTTCCATAGTTAATAAAAACCTGCTTTTTTAATTTTGATGCTAAGAGGATATTTGTTGCATCTACATATAGCATATAAAAAGTCAAAACTGAAACTAAGGACCCTGTAAACATTCCTATGTACACTACAGAATTTCTTAAAAAAAGACCATATATAAAAATTATAATTGAAGTTATTAATCCTCTTTTTATAATTTTTTTTATTTGTTTCATATTCCCCCTCTTTTTAGTAATCTATTTATGTATACCACAATTCTTTAAATTAATAAAGGTTATTTTTGATTATTATTTTTTGAATATAATTTTATATACATTGTAAAAACCATTTATTATTCCCAATGCTATTAATAATAAAAATATAATTAAGCTTTCTCCAAAATATTTTACAAAAATTTTATATAAAACTATTGAAAAAATTATATTTAAAATTATTATTAGACCCACTGTTCCAAGTAGATTAAAATATTTAAAAATTTCTTTATTTAATCTAATCATCTTTTCTCCCTATAATTTTTTTAAAATATAAAAATTTCTTTCTCCTGCTAATTGGGTATCTTTTAATATACATTCTTTTTTCAAACCACTCATTTCTATTGCTTTTTCTATCTCTTCTTTTGTAAATATTTTTTTCTCATAATATTCTTCATATTTTTCATAATTATTTTCTTTATTTTGTATAAAATAAGTTGCTTCTATAATATCTAAAGAAGCTTCTAAATCTATTTCATGCTCCCAAATAACAGAAAAATCTTCTCTTACATCTGCAAAAACACCATTTGGAAACATTTTATTCATAAAATTTCTATCCACAACATCAAACATATATATTCCACCAGGCTCAAGTACATTTTTTACACTGTTCAAAGTATCTAATAAATCTTCTAAACTTGTTAAATGGTTAACTGTGTCAAAAAATGAAAAAACAACATCATATTTTTCTAGAGTGTTAAATTCTCTCATATCACCTAAAAATAATTTAACATTTTTTAATTTTTCATTTGCTCTTTTTAACATTTGTTCTGATAGATCTAGACCTGAACAGTCATATTTATTTGATATTCTTTTTAATACCTCTCCTGTACCACATCCTAAGTCCAAGATTTTTTTAGGTTTCTTTATGTATTTGTTAATATTTTTTTCCAATATTTCTACCCACTGATCATAATCGCATACTTCCATAAATTTATCATAAACTTTTGAAAAATTTTTATACATATTCACTCCTAATTTTCAACTATATTAATTGATCCCTTATTATTTTTGATAAAAAATCTGCTATTTCATATACTTGATTTAAATTTTTTCCTTCTACCATTACTCTTATTATTGGTTCTGTTCCAGAAGTTCTTACTAAAACTCTTCCCTCATTTTCTAATTCTTTTTCTTTGATTTTAATTTGTTTTAAAATTTCTTCATTTTTATTCCAGTTATTTTTTTTAATATTATCTCCAACATTTATATTTATTAATTTTTGAGGCCATTCAGGTATTTTAGAAACTATTTCTCCTAATTTACTTTTACTATCTCTTAATACCTCTACTAATTTTAAAGAAGTTTGTATTCCATCTCCTGTTGTTCCATAATCTAGTAAAATTATATGTCCAGATTGTTCCCCACCTAAATTAGCAGCTTGATTTCTCATTTTTTCCAGCACATATCTGTCTCCAACATTTGCTCTAACTAAAACTATACCATTTTCATTTAGATAAGATTCAAATCCCATATTACTCATTACAGTTGTTACAACTTTATTGCCATTTAAATTATCATTATTTTTCATACTTACTGCTAGGGTAGCTATAATTTTATCTCCGTCAACTATATTTCCTTTTTCATCCACAGCAATTAATCTATCAGCATCTCCATCATAAGCAAGGCCTAAATCTGCTTCATAACCAATAACTACTTTTGATAAAATTTCTGGATTAGTTGATCCACATTTAACATTAATATTTTTACCATTAGGTGCATCGTTTATAACAACTATCTCTGCTCCTAAAGATAAAAAAACCTCTTTTGCAACCCTATAAGCAGATCCATTAGCTGCATCTAATATTATTTTCATTCCGCTAAAATCACCTTTAACTATTGATTTCAAATGATCTCTATATAAAAAATAATCATCTTCTGCATATTTAAAGCTTCCAACTTTATCTCCATCTAAAGGTTCTTTTATAATTTCTTCCAAATTATCCATATAGCTTTCTAATTCTTCTTCTATTTTATCTAAAAGTTTACATCCATCACTACCAAATATTTTAATTCCATTATCCTTAGCTGGATTATGAGAAGCTGAAATCATTATTCCAGCAGCAGCACCTTTAGTTTGAGTAATGTATGCTACTCCTGGAGTTGGTAATACTCCCACAAAATCTATATTAATTCCCATTGAAGTTAATCCAGCTGTTAATGCTGATCTTAACATATAACCAGATATTCTAGTATCTGATCCCATAATTACTTTTATTTTTTTCTTGTTATTATTTTCTTTTTTCAAATAATAACCTAAAGCATAACCTAATTTCATTGCTAAGCTTGCTGTTAATTCTTTATTTGCTTCTCCTCTTATACCATCTGTTCCAAAATATTTTCTCATTTTTTTCTCCTTCTAAGTAATAATTTTTCTCCAATAACCCCTGTTATTAAACCTGATATGCACCCTAATAAAAGAAATCCAAGTACAAAAAAAATAACATATCTACTCTTAATTTCAATATTTCTAAATAATAATATGTATACAACAATCAATTGAGTTAAATTATGAATTAAAGCTGCAACCATACTTATTGATATTAAAGTTAACTTTTCCCTTCGTCTATATAATATCACCATAAAAAATAAGCTAGTGATTCCTGAAATTAAGCTTATTATAAATCCCGGACTAAATAAAGTACCTAACATTATTCCTTGAATTATTATTCTAAAAACAACTACTTCTATTGCCATTTTTTCATCAAATTTTTCTAAGGATATTATAGCTCCAATGTTAGCTAATCCTATTTTCATCCAAGGAAATGGCTTAGGAATAAGAACTTCTATTAATGATAAATACAACGAAAATAATATTAATAAAGTAAGGTATTTTTCCCTTTTTGTATCATAGTTCACTTTATACTCCTTAATTTTATTTTTTCGAAAATAACATTAAAATTGCATTTTCTTTATTATTATAATAATTTTTTCTAATTCCCACCTTTTTAAAATCATTTGCTAGATAAAAAGAAACTGCTGAAATATTAGTTTCTCTAACTTCTAGAAAAATATTTTTTTCTTTTTCTTTTATTTTATTAATAAGTTTTTTACCTATTCCTGTTTTCCTGTTTTCTTCTAAAACGCCTATTTTCATTATTTCAAAGGCTTCACTATTGTCAAAAATAATAATATATCCACTTATTATATCTTTTTCTTTGATAAAATAACTGGTATAGTTTTCCATAAAAATAATTTCCTCTATTTGCTTTAATGAATAAGCTTCATTTTTAAAAATTTTTTTTTCTATATAGAATAATTTATTTGCATCATCTTTATTTACTATTTTTTCTAATATCATTATTTTAATATCCCTGCTCTATTAATTGGCCAAAATCTTACAAAAGCTTTTCCTCTTATTCTGTCTTCTTTAACAAATCCCCACATTCTAGAATCATAACTTCCGTTAGTATTATCTCCCAAAGCTAAAAAATAATTATCTTTTAATTTTATTTCCACTGTATTACCATTTATTAATTTTTTTAAAGTTTTGTCATCATGTATAAAATCTAAAATCATACCTGTTTTTTTGCCATTTACATAAAATTCTACTTCAGGTAAAATTCTTTTTATTTGTGAAGAATCTTTTAATAAAACCTCTTGTACTTTTTTTATATCAATATTTATTTTCTTATATTCTTTTTTATAATCTAACTTTGGTACTATTTTTAATATGTCCCCTTTTTTAGGAATTATCCATTCTTCATTTCCTAGATCTCCTAAAGGTGTATATTCTCTGGAGTTTATTTTTATATCATTAACGTATAAATGATTATTTTTAATTTGAACTTTTTCTCCTGGTAATCCCATAACTCTTTTTGTATATAAAACTTTGTTTTCTAATGGTTCTTTAAACACAATTATTTCTTCTCTTTTTGGATCTCTAAATTTATAAGAAACCATATTACCAAAAAGTCTATCCTTAGGTACTATAGTTGGTTTCATTGACCCTGTTGGCACCATAAAATTTCCCAAATAAAATCGTTGAATAATTAGAACTAAAATTATAGCGGTTCCAAATGATTCAATTATTTTTAAAGTCTTCAATAAAATATTTTTTTTTCCTTCACTTTTTATTCCAAGTATTTTTGATATTTTTTCTGATAGCTTTTCTATCTTCAATGCAATATTTTTATTAATATATTTTTCTTTAATAAAAATATAGATAAAAAAAGAGGTTAAAATTAAATAAAATATAATATAAAGTATAATTTTTTTGTTCATATACAACCTTCCTTTTGTTTTTTTATAAAAATATTTTAACATATTAAAAGAAAAAAAGCTAAAGTAATTACCTTTAACTTAATTTAAAAATAAAAAACAATTAAATTTAAATCAAGTTAATATCTTTTTATTTTTGTCCATATACATTACTTTTAATTAATCATAACAGTTATTCTCCTACAATAGTTATAAAAAAAACTACAGACAAATTAATTTGTCTGTAGTTTTAGCTAAATTAGCCTTTTTTATTATTTTCTTAATTCTTTTATTCTTGCTTTTTTACCAGATAATCCTCTTAAGTAATAAAGTTTAGATCTTCTTACTTTACCAACTTTTAATACATCAATTTTATCAATTAATGGAGAATTTAAAGGTATTATTCTTTCAACACCTATTCCATCTACAACTTTTCTTACTGTAAATGTTCTTGCTATCCCAGATCCAGATACTCTTATTACTGTCCCTTGAAATAATTGAGTTCTTTCTTTTGTTCCTTCTTTTACTTTGTAGTAAACTCCTATTGTATCCCCTGCTTTAAACTTAGGAATGTCTGTTCTTAAATAATCTTTTTCTACTAATTCAATTAATTTTTCTTTCATTTTTGATTCCTCCCTTTGATATTCATTCAACTATAAATTGAAGAGGAATATCTGCTTATTAACTTTAGTAGTTTATCACAAAAGCCCTTTATTGTCAATATCTTTAATCTACAATTAAAAAAAGCAATCAAATGATTGCTTTAAATTCATATGGCGCTTCTTGTTGGACTTGAACCAACGACAACACGATTAACAGTCGTGCGCTCTACCAACTGAGCTAAAGAAGCATTATATTATTAAAGATTGGCAAGTACTTATC
>NZ_WJWY01000042.1 GCF_010367435.1 Fusobacterium sp. IOR10 | reverse complement strand
TAAGAAATAGAATTTTAATTTATAGCAATTTAACAAAAATAAAAATTCCTTCAGCATAAAGCTGAAGGAACAAAAACATTATTTATTTTTTTATTTTTCTCCACCAACACCAGTTGACAAAGAACCCTTTTAAATATTATTTTTCTGTTCTTGTATATGGAATTAAAGCAACGTTTCTAGCTCTTTTAATAGCTTTAGCTATTTTTCTTTGTAACTTTGCATTAGCACCAGTTACTCTAGATGGATTGATTCTTCCTTTATCAGATACAAATCTTTTTAGTAGATCTACATTTTTGTAATTAATTTCAGATGCTTTAACTCTTAGTTTAGCTCTTCTTCTTCTAAAATCAGCCATTTTATAATCCCTCCTTTAAATAAATATTCAATACTTCTCAATTAGTCTTGCTTTACTAGAATATATCTCATTACTGATTCAGTAATGTTAAGTTTTCTTTCTACATCAACTAATTTAGTACCGTCCATTTCTAAAGTAGTTAGTACATAAAATCCTGTTTTCTTTTTTTCAATAGGATAAGCTAACTTTCTTTCTCCCCATTTTTCTGATTTAGCTATTACTGCTCCTGCTTCTGTCAATATTTCATTAACTTTAGCTATTACAGCTTCTCTTGCTTCTTCTAATACAGTTGGGTTAATAATGTACATAATTTCATATTTTCTCATTTTATACCTCCTCCCTATGGTTTTAAGCCCAAATTAAATATTTGAGCAGGGTCCTAGTATTCTAACATACTTTAAATAGTTTTTCAAGTATTTTATTTGTTACTTCTTATCCATGGTGGTAAATCTATATCTTGTTTTTGTTGACTTTCTATCCCCTTATCAGCTTCTCCATTTGCATCTTTTGTATTTTTAGCAACATTTATAAAAGGTTCATTTTTTTCAACTTCATCCATAAAGTTATTTGCAATTATAGTTACTTCTATTCTTTCTTTTAATTCATTATCAATATTAACACCAAACATTACGTCGTCTGCATCTTTACCAGCTGCCTCTCTAACTATATTTGCTATAGATTGAGCTTCCATCAATGTTAAGTCACCTGATCCTGAAATATTTAAAAGTATTTTACTAGCTCCTGATATTGATTTTTCTAACAAAGGAGACATTAAAGCTTTTTCAGTTGCCTTCATAGCTCTATTTTCACCTTCTCCATCTCCAAATCCTAAAACTGCTACTCCTGAATTTTCCATTGTTGTTTTTACATCTGCAAAATCAAGATTTATAAGTCCGTTTCCAATAATAAGATCTGCAACTCCTTTAATCCCTATTTTTAAAATATTATTCGCCTCTTTAAAAGCATTTTGTAATGTTATTGTTTTATCTGGTAATTCAAATAATTTATCATTTGGAATAACAACCAAAGAATCAACATATTGTCTTAATTCTTCTATTCCTCTTTCTGCATTCCCTTTTCTTCTTCCACCTTCAAATCCAAAAGGTTTAGTAACTACTCCAACAGTTAAAATCCCTAATTCTTTTGCCACTTTAGCTATTACTGGTGATGAACCTGTTCCTGTTCCTCCACCCATTCCAGCAGTTATAAATAGCATATCTGTCTCATCTAACAATTGCTTCAATTTTTCAGTATCTTCTTCTGCTGCTTCTTTTCCCACTTCTGGATTAGATCCTGCTCCTAATCCTCTAGTTAATTTTTCTCCCAATTGAATTCTTACATCTGCCAAAGATTTATCTAAATCTTGTGCATCGGTATTGGCTGCTATAAATTCTACACCTGCTACTCCAGCTGTAATCATATCGTTTATTGCATTTCCGCCTCCGCCTCCTGCTCCAAGAACTTTAATTCTTACTATGCTATCCGCCATAAAACTACCTCCTAATAAATTATATAAAATTAGAAAACCACATTTTTATCTTCTTAAATCTTTCTTTCTCTATCTTTTTATTTAATTGTTGTTCTTTATTGTCCTTTTGTATAACATCTTGTTTTAATGCTTTTTCTTCTTTTTCTTTAAGTTTTTTATTTTTTTCTATTTTATTATATTCTTCTTCCATTACTTCTATCAATATTCCTATGCAAACAGACATTTCAGGTCTAGAATCCTCTATTCCTGAAATTGAAATAGGATAGGCTCGTTTAACTGAATAGCCTAAATTTCCTTTTATCCAATCGTAGGTTTCATCTATTCTAGTAACCCCACCTGTTAAGCAAATGCCTTTTCCCAAATAGCCTGTAAAACCAGAATCTTGAATGGTATTTCTTATAAATTTTACAAAATCATCTGTTCTTGCATTTATTGCATCTATAATATTTTTAGTTGATACTTTTCTATTTCCTATAATAAAAGTTTCTTCTAAATCATTTGAAGATATTGCTTTATCCATTATTTTTAAGGCTTCTTCTTTGGATATTTTATATATATATTCTAAATCACTAATATAATGCATTCCCCCTAGGGATAAGGATTTAACGTAAATCATCTTATTATTTTTATAAATTATTATATCAGTTGTTCCTTCTCCAATATCAATTAAAGCAACTCCTTTATCTTTATCTTCAAAGCTTAAAGTAGCTCTAGAAGCTGCATACGCATTGAAACATATACTTTCAATCTCCATTCCTGATCTTATTACAACTTCTTTTAAATCTTCTATATCACTTGATTTAGTTAAAACTAGATGTATATCTCCTTGAAGTTCTTTTCCTGATAACCCCACTGGATTTTTAACAATACCTGCATTATCAACTCTTAAATTGTAGTATTCTTTTTTTAAAATCTCTTCGTCACCATATTTTAATTCCTCTTTTGCTAATTCATATAATTTATTTAAATCTGATTCTTTTATTTCTTTTTCTTCTTCAAAAGTTAATTTAATATTTGTTGTCCTAGAACATACCTTTGTTCCTCCAATACCTAAATTAACTTTTTCAATATTTAACTTCAAATCTTCTTCTATCAGCTCTTTTGCTTTCCTTATACTTTCACTTAAAAGTGCTGGACTTTCTATTATGCTTTTTTTTATCCCTTCACTATCAACTTCCACGTGTTTCAATATTTTTAGTTTAGAGCCATCTTCGCTTAACTCTCCAGCTAACATTTTTATTTTTGAATTTCCTATATCTAGAATAAATTTTAAAATATTATTTCCCATTTTTATCCTCCATATATTTAAGAATATAATCCTTAAATCTAATGTCTATATACTCTATCTTACCATCTTTAGATAAACCAAAATATAAACACTCAGATATGTAATATTTTTTCAGATCTACCTCTAAATTTGTTTTTATTACTGTTCCATCCATTAAAATTATATTTATACAATGTTTATTTTCCATATATATTTGAGAAATCATTTTTTTAAATTGGCTTTTACCTATTTTTTTCATTAATACAATCAGAGGCAAAATTTCTTTTTTAGATTTAACATATATAATTGGAATATTTAATAAACTCTTTTCATTAAGTTTACCACATATTTCTCCATTTTTATCAAGCAAATATATTTCTTTTTTGTATTGTAAGTAATAATCTATTTCTTTTTCTTTTACACTGATCTTCAAAACCCCTATTTTTTTTTTATTTATATTTACTTTTTCTATTCTTTTATCTTTTAAAATTAAATTATCCAAAGAAGCAAAGTCTATAAAATTAACATTACTATTAATAAATGTTTTTCCTATCTCTTTTATTTTAAAAGCTACTCTATTTTCAGCTCCCTCTATCTCTATGGAATTTATTTTAAAAATATCTTTATTTAAAAAACTATTATTTATCTCAGATGTCACTTTAAAAAAACAAAATAAAATTATTAATCTAATAACTAGCTTCAAAATATCACCTATCTTTTATAAAATAGTTTCCTCTATAACTTTTTTTATCAAATCATCAAAAGTATATCCTTGTAATGTTGCTAATTTTGGCACTAAACTAGTTTCTGTCATACCTGGACAACTATTAACTTCTAAAAAATAAAGATCATCTTTTGATAAAATAAAATCACTTCTTGATATTCCTCCCATTTTCAAGCTATTATGAATTATTCTAGCATATTCCATTGCTTTTTTATAGTCTTTATTATCTATTATTGCAGGATATTCATATTCTGTCATACCTTGTGTATATTTTGACTTATAGTCATAAAGACCAGCTTTAGGTTTTATTTTTAACACTCCTAGAGGTTCTCCTAACACAACTCCAACAGTTAATTCTTCTCCTTCTATAAATTGTTCTATTGTAACTTCTTTACCTTTTAATTCTAAAATAGCTTCCTTTACTTTTTCTAGATTGTCACAAATATAAAGACCTACACTTGAACCTTCAATCACTGGCTTTACAACCACTGGAAAAGATTTTATTTCATTAATATTTTCTACCTTATATGTCTTGGGAACTTTTATTCCTTCACTAATTGCTATTTTTTTTGTTAAATCTTTATCCATAGAAATTGCACTACTTATCATAGATGATCCAGTATATTTTTTCCCTATTATATCCAGTAATCCTTGTATTCTTCCGTCTTCTCCAAAGACTCCATGAAGAGCTAAAAATGCAACATCATAATCATTTTCTATAAAAGCTTTTAACATATTATCCTTATTTAGTTCTATTTTATAAGCATCATAACCTTGTCTTAGTAAACTTTTTAAAATTGCTGTTCCTGTTTTTATAGAAATTTCTCTTTCAGAAGAAATTCCTCCCATAAATACACCTATTTTCAAGTTCTCCCCTCCCTTTATAGACATTATTTTAAAATGATAATTTCCTTTTCTAACTTAATTCCAGTTTGTTTATAAACTTCCTCTATTACATTCTCTATTAATTTTATCACATCATCAAATGAAGCTCCCCCGTTATTAACTATAAAATTAGGATGTTTCATAGAAACTTGGGCCTGCCCAATTTTTTTCCCCTGCAATCCTGAATCCATTATCAATCTTGCTGCAAAGAAGCCTTTCGGATTTTTAAATGTACTTCCCAAATTAGGTTTCTCAATTGGATGTTTGCTATTTCTTTTCTCTCTTTTTTCCCTAACTATTTCACTTTTAAATCCTTTTTTTAGAAAAAAATTAACACTTAATATTATCCAATTTTTTTCTTTTATTTCAGTATTTCTATACTCAACTATTAAATTTTTTTTATCAATAATTTTAACGACACCACTACTGTCCATACATTCCACTGATTCAATATAGTCAAATATTTCTTTCCCATAGGCTCCACCATTCATATAAACTATGCCACCAACAGTTCCAGGTATTCCTGCCAACTCTTCAATTCCTGATAAATCATTTTCTTGCAAATATCTAATCAAGCTTCCAAAATCTAATCCTGCTTCTACATTTATTCTATGTTCATCAATTTTTTTTATTTTTTTTAATTTCTTCAATGAAATGAAATCAATATTTAAAAATTTATCATTAAACAATGTATTTGTCCCATTTCCTATTATAAAAAAATTGTCTGATTTTTTTATAATTTCAGGTATTTCTTCTTTAGTTTCGATTTCGATAAAACTTCTAGCTGCTCCACCTATTTTCATATTAGAATGATTTTTCATATTATAATTTTTTGATATTATCATTACTTTTTTTCCCTTCAACTTTTTTGGCAAATCTATGAGCTATTAAAGAGATACTTCCTGCTCCCATAAATATATCTACTTTTTTATTTTCTCCTTTAATTAATTCTTCTTGTAACTCATCTTCTTTTAAAATAATTTTTGAATTTTTATGATTAATTTTATCAGCTAATTTATTTAGGGTTATACCAAAGTCATCTTTTTCTCCAGCACTATAAACTGGTAATAAAATTAATTTATCTGCATTCTCAAAAACTCCCTTAAAACTATCTAATAAAAATTTTATTCTACTAAATCTATGCGGTTGAAATATTGCTGTTATATATTCTTTTTCAATGCTTTTTGCTCCTTCCAATGTTGCTATTATTTCTGTTGGATGATGAGCATAGTCATCAATTATTTTATATTCTTTATTATCTAATAGTATATCATACCTTCTTTTTGCTCCTGAAAAATTTTTAATTTTTTCTTTTATTGTTTCTATTTTTATTCCCATTTTTATAGCCATATAGATAACTGGTAAAGAATTATAGATATTATGTTTTCCTGGAATAGATAATATAAATTCTCCTATTAACTTTCCAAAAATAAAAACGTCAAAATACGTTTTATTGTCTTTAATTTTTATATTTTCAGCATATATATCTGCTTTTTTATCATTAAGGCTATACTGTTTTACTTTTTCAACATTATTAATTTTGTCTATAATTTCTTTTGTGTTTAAACTATCAGAACAAATAATTACTTCTTCCTCTGTTTGCATTGCAAATTTATAGAAAGATTTTTTTATATTTTCTAAAGAGCCATGTTTTTCCAAATGATCTTCCTCAATATTTGTTATCACTGAATATTTCGGGTTCATATATAAAAATGAATTATCACTTTCATCAGCTTCTGCTATAAAATATTGCCCATTTCCATATTTAGAATTAGAATTGATTTCCGACACTATTCCTCCAACTACTATTGTTGGATCTTTCTCTAAAGCAACTGTTGCTAGCATAGAACTTGTTGTTGTTTTCCCATGAGTTCCTGCTATTGCTATTCCTAATTTATCATTTAACAACTTTGCTAATAATTCTCCTCTTTTTAATATTGTTAATTTATCTTTTATCCCTTTAGCATATTCTGGATTGCTTTTCCCTATTGCAGTTGAAACTATAATAGTATCCATTCCATCTATATTTTTTTCATTATGAGAATAATATATTTTTATTCCCATTTTCACCATTTCTTCAGAAAGATTATTTTTTTTTAAATCAGAACCATAAACATTATACCCTAATTTTAACATTATTTTAGCTAAACCACTCATTCCTATCCCGTTTATTCCAATAAAAAATATATTTTTCATTATTTATTCCCCCAAATATCCAAACTTTCTACAATATTAATAGTTGCGTTAGAATGTTTCAACGATCTTATTTTTAATTTCATTTTATCTAACCTACTACTATTTTTTAATAATTCGATTCCTTCCTCAATTGCCTCATTTACATCTTTGTTGCTATATATTATTGCCCCATCTCTTTCTTTCAAGACTATTGCATTCTCATATTGTCCAACTTTAATTGAATTGAAAGGTATCAATATAGAGGGTTTATTTAATTCTATTAGCTCTGAAATAGTTAAAGCTCCTGCTCTACAAATAACTAAATCTGATGCGCTCATTATACTTATCATATTATCAAAGTAAGGTTTTATTACATGACCCTTAATTCTTCCCTGCAATTTTTTTATTATTTCATCATAATTATTTTTTCCTGTAGCCCAGTAGATTTTTATGTTTGGATTCTCAATAAATAAATGCCAGTTTTTAAGAATTCCCTCATTTATACTTTGAGCTCCCAAGCTTCCACCAGTTATTAATATAACTTTTTCTTTTTTTATATTTAATCTTTCCTTTTCTTCTAGAGAAACAATATTATAAATCTCTTCTCTTAAAGGATTTCCTGTAACTTTAAATTTATTTTGATACTTAATAGGGACATCTTCATAGGTTTTTTCAAATGCTAAAAAAGTCTTTTTTACAAATCTATAAAATAATTTATTAACCAACCCTATGCTTGCATTTTGTTCTTGCAAATATACTTTTTTCCCCATTAAAATAGCTGAAAATACTATTGGAAAAGATATATAATTTCCAAATCCAATAACTGCATCTGGCTTTTCTTTATTTATTATTTTAATAGCTTTACTAATTGTTTTTACAAGCTTTATTATTTTAGAAAAAGAATTTAAAGGTGATATATTTAAGCCAATATATTTAAATCCTTCCCTAGGAACCATTTCCTTTTCCATCCTACTTGAACTTCCAACAAAAATTATTTCCACTTCTCTTTTTCTTAATTCTTTAGCTACTGACAAAGCTGGATAAATATGCCCACCTGTACCACCTGTTGTTATAATAACTTTTTTCACAAAATTTCTCCTTGTTTAAAATTTTCCATAACAATTTTCTTAAATACTTCTCCTCTTTCTTCAAAAGACTTAAATTGATCAAAACTAGATGTTGAAGGAGATAATAAAATTATTTCTTTTTCTAATTTAATTTTATTTTTTAAATCTTTTATAGAATTTTCCAATGTATCTAAAGAATTAATTTTTTCTTTATTATAACCTACTTCTATAAGGGAATTTTTTAATCTCTCAGCCATTTTACCAATAAGATAAACTTCTTTTATGTTCTCTTTTATTAATTTAGATAAATTTTCTAAAGGTAACCCTTTATCTTTTCCACCACAAATTAAAATTGCATTCTTGTATGCCTCTATAGCAAATTTTGTAGATTCTAAATTAGTACCCTTTGAATCATTTACAAATATTGTATTATTCCACTTATAAAACCTTTCCATTCTATGTTCTAAAGATTTTGTTTTTGTTAAAAATTCAATTATTATTTCATTTTTAACTTTAAATTCTTTGGCTACTGAAATTATAAATAAAATATTTTCTATATTATGTTTTCCTTTTAAAGATAACAAATTATCTGAAATTAATTTTTCATTATCATATATAATATCTTTACCGTCATAATAACATTTTGCTTCCTCATGATTTTCACCAATTGTAATCCCTAACTTTTTACAATTTAAATTGCTCATTCTTTTTAATAAATTTTTATCATTTAAATTAAGAATAAATAAGTCATTTTTAGTTTGATTTTTAAAAATATTAAGTTTCGTATTGTAATAATCCTCAACTGCTTCATATCTATTTAAATGATCTGGAGACAAATTAACTATTAAAGATATATCTGGTTTAAAAAATTTTATATTTTCCAATTGAAATGAACTACATTCTAATACTATGCAATCTAAGCTTGGTTTTTCCACCACAAGCTCTGCAAAAGATTTTCCTATATTCCCTGCAAAAGCAGTCTTTAATCCAGCTATACTTAATAATTCTTGGATTTTACTAGTAACTGTTGTTTTTCCATTACTACCAGTTACTGCTATTATTTTAGTTTTTAAATTATTTTTCTTTAAATATCTATAAGCTAATTCAATCTCATCTATTATCTCAATATTATTCTCATCACATAATTTTAATAAATTATTATAAGGTACCCCTGGACTTTTTATAAATAAGCTTACTTCTTGAAGCAAGTTTTCTGCTTCTTTAGAAGAAATTCCATTTTTATCATCTACTATTATGGGGATATCCCCTTGTGATTCCAATAACTTTTTTGCTCCTTTACCACTAACTCCGTTTCCAAAAATCATAACTTTATTCAATTTATCCCTCCCAAAAAAATTATTCTTAAAAATTTATGACAAAAACCATGGACTAAATCCATGGCTAGTTAATTATAAAATTCCTCTTAATCTTACTACCCCTAAAGCAACTATTCCAAACAATAAAGAGATTATCCAAAATCTTAATGTCACTTTATTTTCTGGAATATTCATCAGTTCAAAATGATGATGTATTGGAGCCATTTTAAAAATTCTTTTTTTTCTTATTTTATAAGAACCAACTTGTAAAATAACTGATATAGCCTCTACTACAAAAATTCCCCCAATAAGAGGAAGTAATAATTCCTGTTTTAATAGCACTGCTATTACCCCTATTATACCTCCCAAGGCAAGAGAACCTGTATCTCCCATAAAAATCTGGGCTGGATAACAGTTGTACCAAAGGAAAGCTAATCCTGATCCTATAATTGTTGATAAGAAAACCATTATCTCTCCTGCTCCATTTATATAATATAAACTAAGATGATTACTCATTTCAATATGCCCACTAAAATAAGCAATTGTAGCTAGTATAGTGCAACTAATAATCACAGGCATTATTGCTAATCCGTCTAAACCATCTGTTATATTCACAGCGTTTGAAGTTCCATTTACAACTAACATTATAAATATCAACATAAATAAACTTCCTATATATATAAATGAATTATGAATCATCGGATTTATTATTGAAAAATCCAATAAATTGCTAGAAGTTAATCCAAATTCTTTTATAAAAATCCAAACTATTACTGAAATTAGACTTTGGCCAAATAGTTTTTTTCTCCCTGAAAGTCCATCTTTATTAACTGTAAATTTTTTATAATCATCTACAAAGCCTATCAAACTAAATAATATAGTGATTAAAATTAATAATAGTGTAAACTTATTCTTTAAATTCCCAACTATTAAAGTTGTTATTAATGAGCCTAAAATTAATAACACTCCACCCATTGTAGGGGTTCCTTTTTTAGAATAATGTGAAACTGGACCACATTCCCTTATTTTTTCTTTTAATTTTTTTCTTTTCAGATATTTTATAAATGGTTCACCTAATAAAATAACTATTAAAAAAGAAAAAACAAAACCTATAAAAGCTCTTAAATAAATTGATTTTAAAAAATTCATTTTGATGTACGTCATTCCTAAAATATATAACATTAACTTCTCCTATTCTATAATTTTCCAAAGTTGATTAAAATTGGAACCTTTTATTAAAATTAATTTCCCATTAAATTCTCTATATACTATTTCTTTTATTTCAGATTTATCTTGAAATGAGACTATATTACTTTTAGATTTAATTTTATTTAATGCTTTTTCCATTTTTTCCCCGTATAAAAAAACTTTGAAAAAATTTTTCTCTAAGGCGTGTTCTATAACATCTAAATGAAATCTTATTGTTTCTTCTCCTAATTCTTCCATATCTCCAAGTATAACAATTTTATCCTTATCAGATTTCAACTCACTGAAAGTATCCAAAGAATATTTCATTGAAATTGGACTAGCGTTATATGAATCATTAATAAATGTTACCCCTCTTTTTTCAATTTTTTCAAATCTCATTGGAGTTATTTTTATATTTTTCAATCCCTTTTTCACTTGTGAAACTGATAATCCAAGCATTAAAGCCATTTGTATTCCTAATGAGCTACTTATACAATTATGCTTCCCATAAAGATTTGTACTATAAGTTTCTTCATCTAACTTGAAAGAACTACCATTATTTTCTAATTTGTATTTTGATATTATATGTTTGTTCTCCTTATTAAATCCAACACTAATTCCACTTAAAGACTTCAAATAAAAGTCATCTCCAAAAAATAATAAATGTGAATTTTCAACATAATTTTTAACTACGCTTTTTTCTAAAAATACATTTTTTCTATTTAGCATAAATTCCAAATGTGAATCACCAATATTTGTTATTATAGAATAATCTAAACCTGCAATTTCACATAAAACTTTTATTTCTCCAAAGTTACTCATTCCCATTTCTATTATTCCATATTTATCTTTTTCTTCTATCTGCAATATAGAATAAGGAACTCCTATATGATTATTGTAATTTCCTTCTGTTTTTTTTGAACTATAATTTGAATTTATTATTGAATATAATATATCTTTAACTGTTGTTTTCCCATTACTTCCAATAATTCCTATTATTTTAGTTTCTAAATTTTTTCTGTATTCTTTTGCAATAATCTGCATACTTTCAATAACATTCTCTACCACTAAAATTTTTGAATTTTTCTTCCATTTTTCGTTACTGGTAACAACTAGTGAAGCTCCCTTTGTTAATACTTCCTCTATATATTTTTCTCCATTATTTATTGCAAAAAATATATCTCCTTTTTCTACTTTCCTACTATCCATTTGAACTTTTTTTATACATTCAATATTTTCTCTTATATCATATATATTTCCAATAACTTCAAGTAATTTATTCATATTCCATCCTTTTTATTCTATCATTTTTTCCTACTCTCTTACAACCAAAATAAAATTTATTTTTTTTCTTTATTATAAAGTTCCATTGAAAATTCATTTAAATTCTCAAATATACTTATTTTATCTTTTATTTCTTTTTCTAATCTTATTTCATTTTTGTTTCCTAGCAATATGGCATTGACCCCTGCTGAAATTCCAGCCAATACATCTGATATTTTATCTCCAACCATATATGAATTTTTTTTATCAATATTAAATTCCTTTATTCCTTCCACTATCATCCCTGGATTAGGTTTTCTACATTCACATTCCATTTTAAATTTTCCTATTCCTTTAGTTGGATGATGAGGACAATGATAAATTTTTTCTATTTTTATTTGTTCTTTTAAAAGAATCTTACACATATGATTGTTTAGAATATCTAAGTCAGTTTTTGTATAGTATCCTCTTCCTATTCCAGACTGATTAGTTACAATTATTAATGTATATCCTAAATCACTTAATCTTTTTAATGCCTTTATTGCATCAATTTCAAATTCAAAATCTTCTTTTTTATATAGATACCCTTTATCGATATTTATTGTTCCATCCCTATCTAAAAATATAGCTTTCTTTTTATTCATAACTTTATTCCCTTCAAATAAATTTTTATTTTTTTTCTATAGTATATGATATCATATTTTTCCAAAAAATAAAAAAAAGATTGGCAAGTACTTATCCTCCCAGAGGGCTGCCCCCCAAGTACTTTCAGCGTTTATGAGCTTAACTTCTAGGTTCGGTATGTTACTAGGTGTACCCTCATA